>CAYOCN010000069.1:0-3784 GCA_964402525.1 uncultured Candidatus Saccharibacteria bacterium
AGAAGAATGCGCTAGTTTCGGGTTCAAAAATGTAATAATAGAATAACTAGCTTTACCTATGATTTGTCCATTCCATCCAAGATCTTCAAGGCTCGAAAAGCATTTAAGTATCTGTCCCTACGCAAAAAGTGAGGAAAAACAAAAACAAAGTTAGTCGATAACAAATAACCACTCTAGAGTTATAAAACAATTTCAAAGTGGTTATCCTTTTAATTTATAGATAAACTGCCTTACTTAAATTAGCAATATCGTGGATAATCAAAAATTGATCACGTTTTTGTATAAAACCTTCACTTTCAAGCTTTTTAATTTGAATATTAGCAGTTTCTCTTGTAATACCAGTTAAACTTGCAATAAGAGTTTGGGTAGTTCCAAAATTTAAAACAATAGAACCATTTTCTTCAACACCGTAATTTTTGGCCAAAGATAACAAAAGCAAAACCACCTTTTTATAAGCATAACCTGTTGTAGCATGTTCTACATTAGATAAAAGTTCATCCACCACATTTAGTAACATTACATTTAAAAAATAGCTAACATCCCTGTTTTCTTTTATAAATTCCAAAACATCTTCTTTTGGCGCAGACCAAACTTCAACGGGAGTTAGTGCTTCAAAGTAATACTTATTTTCTATATTTTTAACAGCATCAAGTAGAGTTAAATAAAAAACAGGCTTAAATAAACCAATAGTATGTTCTTTCCCATCACTCTCCATACTAAATAAACGGACATAACCTGATTTAAGAAAGGAGATGTTAGAAATAATATCACCAGGTCTATAAAGGGTTTCGCCTTTTTTATACTTTATTAACCTGTATTTTTGAAAGAAATTAGATAATTTCAGTTCAATACTTACATCCATGCACAAATTATACCTTAAAAATCAATTTCATGTTGTTACCATGCTTCAAATAACATATACTTTATGTATGCTCACAAAGTACATTTTGTATTTTTTGATTTTTTCCTTCATTGGTTTTTTAATAGATTCATTATATATACTCATTCGAGAGGGGCGATGGACAAAATCCGGTTATTTTAAATATCTGCCCTTATGTCCCATGTATGGCATAGGAGGTATGTGGTTATTGTTGTTTTTAATGGCCACAACAACACTTAACATCTACTTAAAAATAATATTTGGTGGTGTACTTTTAAGCATTTGCGAATATGTGGGTGCAATTTTTTGTGAAGAAGTTTTAAAAGAAAAATTATGGGATTACTCAAAAGCATTTGCAAACATAGCAGGAAGAGTGGATTTAGAACATATTGTCTGTTGGCACCTTTTGGTAGGAGTTATTGCTTTTTTAATCAAATATAAATATCTAGAGGTAGACTTTCTGGATTTTATAAAAGTTCCACAGATTACAGATGTAGCCATCTTTTTCATGTTCATATTAACTATGATAACGTTGACAATAGCCAACTACAACGGAAGAAAGAAATATACAAAAAATTTTAAAAGAATGTGTTTAAACTATATTAAGAAATATAAAATAATTAAATAATTAATTGAAGTTACTTTAACACACCGCTATTATAAACATATGCATCTAATAATAAAACTAATCATAAGCATTGTGGCAATAATGATATCGGCATATTTAGTTCCTGGAGTTAACGTGGACGGCTATAAAACCGCCGCTTTAGTGGCAATTGTACTTGGAGTTTTAAATTTTATAGTAAAACCACTTTTACTAATTTTCACATTACCCATAAATATACTAACTCTAGGATTATTTACATTTGTTATAAACGCTTTACTCATTTTACTAGTAACCCAAGTCGTTACAGGTTTTTCAGTAGACTCCTTTTTTACCGCTTTATTATTTAGTTTAGTGTTATCAGTAGTAGAAACCATTTTAAATACAGTTTTTGGCGGAAAATGAAATTAAATAAAAAATTATTATTAATTAGTTTTTTGGCTTTAATATTTGTAAGTACCCGTTTATACAACTTAAACAAACAACCCATTTGGGAAGATAGCTATAGTTGGCTGTATCGAATAAATTATTATCCGTGGTTAATAGAAAGCAATTTTAAAGGTATAGCTCCAAAAGATAGGGGATTGGATTATGCAGGAAAAGTTTCTTACCACCCCGGAGCCACCATAACAACATTATCGGGATTTACACTCAAGATTGCCAGAAACTTTATACCAAAGTTTGTACCAAATTATCGAGTTTGCGAATTTGTAGAAAGCTCATGTCAGTTTTTACAACTAGAACTTGTTATAGCCAAAATTCCATTGATCCTATTAGAAACGGTATTACTTTTGGTGTGTTTAATAATAATAGAAAAAATGCTTGGAATGGGAACGGCACTAATATTTTGGGGAGTTATGAGTTTTGAACCTTTTGTTTATTTTAATTCACGTGACCTACATTTAGATTTTTTGCAAACAACTTTAATGGCTACTTCATTTTTAATTTTAATTTATAACCTAAAACAAAAAGTTTTATCGTATAAACTAGTTGTGGCAGCAGGATTTATTTTTGGCCTCACACTTTTAACTCGTTTTGCCAGCGTATTTTTCATTCCATCAATATTAATGTTGATATTTGGCTCAGATAAACAAAAAATGCTAAAAATAGGGTTAACTTATTTTTCCACCGCCTCGTTAACTTTTGTACTTTTATACCCACCAATGTGGGTGGCTCCTGTGCAAACTTTAACTTATATAATAACTGGATCGAGCAACAGCGCCAAAGAAGTAAATACAACGTATGTGGAAGGGTTAACCTTTTATATACAATCAATTTCCAAAGTAATGTCTTTGGCGTGGATAATTTTTGTGACTATTGGAGTAGTTACATTTTTCAAGCTTAAAAAAGACTTGAAAAAAGATGTTTTAAAATATTTATTATTTTTTGTTATTTATTTATTGCTAGTTAACACATCCGGAAAAAAATATGAAAGGTATTTATTACCAACTATTACGGGATTAACATTTGTTTCAGCAATTTCAGTATCGAAATTTGTAAAAAATCTATATACTTAATATATGCCCAAAGATATTACTGCCCGTAAGTTTGAGCAAGGTTTTACATTAATAGAATTATTAGTTGTTATAACAGTTATAGCCATCCTCACCGGAAGTTTAATTGTTTCAATAAATCCTATGTCAATTGCTCAGCGCGCTCGTGATTCAAAGAGAATGCAAGATTTGGAAACATTAGCTAAAGGTATAACTTTAGCAATGGTCGATGGACAACTTTCAGTTTCTGAAAATACACCTCCAACGTGCACAAACTGTACAAGCAACACAGGAGATGGTCATGTTGATGGAAGCGGTTGGGTAAAATTTACAGTTCCCACGGGAAAAGTAGGATTAGCCCACTATTTAACAACATTGCCTTTAGATCCTTTAAATGCTGGTTTGAATGTGTACACTTTTGGATCTACCTCACACAGTTTTGAATTGAACACAGTATTGGAAAGTCCAGAAAATTTTACAAAAATGACTACTGATGGTGGTAATAGTTCAACCAAGTATGAGGTAGGAACTAGTTTGAGTGTTCTTTAAGTATTTTGGTGGGCCATCTGTCAGGATGTGCGAACTGGTGTTATTACAAATACCCATTAAATACAACCCCAAACAGAAATATTTCGATTATAATAAAGATATGAAAAACGTGGAACAACATCAGGAGATATTAGAGGATACTCTAGACAAAAATATCACAAAAGGCATGATTGAAGAATTAGATAAATGGAACGTATTTCGTGGTCCGGATTTTGATGAAAAGTTATTTAGTTTAGTAGGAGAAATTAGGGATAAGGG
>CAYOCN010000070.1:0-3681 GCA_964402525.1 uncultured Candidatus Saccharibacteria bacterium
ATGCTAATGTTAACGGAACGCCAAGTGGCACTATTAAACGCAATAATAAGAGAGCACGTTGAAAGCTCGGAACCAGTTGGTTCCGTAGAAATTGTTTCAAAATATAGCTTCAAATGTTCTCCCGCCACTATTAGAAATGAAATGGCAAAACTAATAGAAATGGGGTACCTTGAAATGTTTCATACGTCATCTGGACGAATTCCAACGAAAACCGCTTATAAACTTTATTTAAGCGAAATACTGGAAGAAACAGATTTACCGGTATTACAAGAAGTGGCGTTAAAACAACGCTTGTGGCCCATGAGATATAACATGGTACGAATGTTAAGAGAAGCCACAGTAGCTTTATCGGAAATGACAAAACTACTTTCTATTGCCACAACAGATGATGGATTTTTAACAAGCGCCGGAACTGTAAACGTATTAGACAGCAGAGAGTTTTGGGAAATTGAAGTGGCTAAATCAGCTTTATTACTATTAGATAATTACGAGTTATTAGAGAAAATTTTCAAAAAAGTTCCTTCGGGAGATGAAGTTCGTGTATTAATTGGAGATGAAATAGAAATAGAACATCTTGATAGATGTGCATTTGTTTTCACTCCTTTTAGAGTGGGAGACCAAAGCGGATTTATAGCATTATTTGGCCCAGCCAGATTACACTACGATGCAGTAATGCCGGCACTTCGATACACGAAAAGATTAATCGAAGAACTAGGTGAATCTTGGTAAAAAATTCTTTTAAAAAATATGAGCGATAAAGAAAATAAAAAAGTGGAAGAATTAGAACAGCAAGTTATAGAGCTAGAAACTAGCTGGAAAAGAGCGTTAGCTGACTACAAAAACTTAGAGAGACGTATGGAATTGGAACGGGAACAAATTGGTTTATTTGCAACCGAAATTTTAGTAAAAAAACTTCTACCAGTTTTAGATAATTTAGAATTGACAACTAAACATTTAAAAGACCAAGGACTAGAACTTACATTAAAAGATTTTAGTCAGATTTTAAAAGATATGGGTCTTACAGAAGTTGAAGCATTGGGAAAAGATTTCAATCCAAATGAAATGGAAGCAATAGATATGGTAGAAGGTGAGAAAAACAAAGTTTTAGAAACCTTACAAAAAGGTTACGTTTTAAATAATAAAGTGTTAAGAGCAGTAAGAGTTAAAGTGGGTAGCGGTATTTTTTCTAAAGAAAATGAAAAAGATGCCCCAACCACAAACAAGGAGGAATAAATATTATGTCTAAAATACTTGGTATAGATTTAGGAACAACAAATAGTTGTATGGCTTTTATGGAAGCCGGACAACCAAAAGTGGTACCAAATGCAGAAGGTACCAACACAACCCCATCAATCGTGGTGGCAGATCAAAATATTGTGGGAATTCCTGCAAAAAGACAACAAATAGTTAATCCAAAAAATACTATCTTTAGTATTAAAAGATTAATGGGAATGAAATTTAATGCCCCAGAAGTGCAAGCTTTAAAAAAGGACTATCCTTACGCCATTGTTGAAGGTCAAAACGGCTTAGCTTGTGTGGAAATAGAGGGAAAAATATACACACCTCAAGAAATATCCGCCAAAATTTTGTCTAAATTAAAAGCAGATGCTGAAAAGTTTTTGGGTCAACCAATTACCGAAGCAGTTATTACCGTTCCAGCCTATTTTGATGATGCTCAAAGAAATGCTACAAAAGAAGCAGGTCAAATTGCTGGTTTAACAGTTAAAAGAATTATCAACGAACCAACCGCCGCCGCGTTAGCCTACGGATTAGACAAAAAAACCAATGAAAAAATTATGGTTTACGATTTAGGTGGTGGAACTTTTGACGTTTCCATCTTAGAGATTGGTGATGGTGTATTTGAAGTTAAAGCTACTAACGGTGATACACACTTAGGTGGTGATGACTTTGATAGAAAAGTTATTCAATGGCTTTTGGATGAATTCAAAAAAGAAAATGGTGTTGATTTAGCAACAGATCGTCAAGCATTACAGAGATTAAAAGATGCTGCAGAAAAAGCTAAAATTGAACTTTCTTCAACAATGGAAACTGAAATAAATATTCCATTTATCACAGCAGACCAAACAGGACCAAAACACTTAAATAAAAAATTAACACGCGCTAACTATGAACAGCTAGTAGACGATTTACTTAAAAGAACCATAACTCCAATGGAAAATGCATTAAAAGATGCGGGGTTATCAAAGGGTGATATCAACGAAATAGTTATGGTTGGTGGTATGACCAGAACTCCAAAGGTTGTACAAATAGTAAAAGACTTTTTAGGAAAAGATCCTCATCAAGGAATTAATCCAGATGAAGTTGTTGCTGTTGGAGCCGCGGTTCAAGGTGGGGTTTTAGCAGGTGATGTTAAAGATATTTTACTTTTAGACGTTACACCACTTACTTTGGGAATTGAAACATTGGGTGGAGTTATGACTCCTTTGATAAAACGCAATACCACTATTCCTACTGCCGCCACACAGGTATTTTCTACCGCTGCAGATAATCAAACCAGCGTAGAAATAAATATTTTGCAAGGCGAAAGAGAAATGGCCGGCGATAACAAATCTCTTGGAAGATTTATATTGTCAGGTATTCCTCCAGCACCACGCGGAGTTCCTCAAGTGGAAGTAACTTTAGATTTGGATGCTAACGGAATTTTAAACGTTACTGCTAAAGATAAAGCCACTAATAAAGAACAAAAAATAACTATTCAAGGTGGAACTGGTTTAAGTAAAGACGAAATTGAAAAAATGGTAAAAGAAGCTGAAGTACATGCCGCAGAAGATAAAAAGAGAAAAGAAGAAGTTGATGCACGCAACACAGCCGACGGACTTTGCTATACCGCAGAAAAAGCGTTAAAAGATGCTGGTGATAAAGTACCCGCAGAAGTTAAAACCGATGTGGAAGCCAAAGTAAAAGATTTAAGAGATGTTTTACAAACAGCATCCGCAGAAGATTTAAAGAAAAAAACTCAAGAGTTATCTGATGCAATGATTAAAATTGGTCAAAACATGTACGGACAACAAGAACAAGGACAGCCAGGTCAACCAGGAAATGAAAATCCAAGCGGACCAAATGATAACAAAACCGATACAGGACCAGTTGAAGGCGAAGTTGTAGAATAAAAAGTTAATAACAACTAAAAATTGGGGTGGTTTGTTGCAAAACGGACTACCCTTTTTTAGTACCTGTGCTATACTTTTAGTAGTAACTGCCCTATGAATCTAGAATTAATAATCATCATAATATTAAGTATTATTACCGTAACTATTATTGTTGTAAGTGTCTATCTCATTCTCGTTTTAAACAACTTAAAAAAAGCCATAATCAAAACAACACAATTATTGGGGGATTTAGATAAAGTAACTGGTTTTGTAGCGGGTCCCGTTTTAACAGGGGCAAGCATTATTACAGGATTACTTGAAAGTTTAAAAGCAGCCGAGATCGTTAGTAGTTTAATGGGTAAAAAAAGGAGAAAAAAAGAAAATGAGTAAAAACTTTGTAAAAGGTGCCTTTTGGGGAATTATTGCAGGAACCATTTTAGGTGTTTTACTTGCACCAGCCGAAGGTGAAAAAACTAGAAAAAAACTTAAAAAAGCATCAGAAGAAGCTTTGTTAAAAGGTGAAAAAGAATTTAAAAAAGCAAAAGGTAAATTTTTGGAAATAAAAGAAAAA
>CAYOCN010000071.1:0-3429 GCA_964402525.1 uncultured Candidatus Saccharibacteria bacterium
CTAAAAATATAAATTCAGGGGCTAATACTTTCTTAAATATCTTAAATGACGATAATAGTGCTGGGCTTGCCTTATATGCTTTCTTAACTTTCACGGCTTCTTTAATAACTTCCTGTTGTGGTTTTATTTCTATTGTTTCCTTTACTTCTGGTATAAAAATTTCAGCTACTGGTTCTTCTGTTAATGAAGAAATTGTTGCAATAGCAGGAGTAGGGGATGCTAACGTTTCTTTTAAGTGTTCAATGTCCGATAGTCTGAAGGATCTGTAACCGTTGCTTTGTCTAACGGATAAAATCTTATTTTCTTTTTCTAATCTTCTAAGGGTAGATGGCGATACATTAAGTAATTCGGCCGCTTGAGAAATACTCAAATATTTCTCATTTGCTAATTCACTTATTGTTAAGTTTTTTAATGGTTGAGCAGGGCAGGTCATAACATTATCATTGCTTTTAGCAAAAGCTTTTTGCAACGTTTAAAAAAATGGTACATTCTTATCGTTTATGAGTCAACAGTTTTGTTTTTTATCTGGGTCTGTTCTGTACTCAGGGACTCCTCCAAGTAACCCTATAGTTTTATTTCTAACAATTTGTTGACTACCTTTATGTAAGTGTTTATTCTTATTATTGATGAAGACTTTTCTGCCCAAGAAAATTTATGCTCTTATTTTACTATTTATGGTTGGTTGTTTTTCTGTTACAACCTATGCCATTACTGCTATATCTGTGTCAGTTGTGGACACTACCAGTGTAGAGGGCGACCTAATAATTCAACAAAAAGATGGAACTTTTTCTTTATCCAAAATTAAATATGAATCGTCTATTATGGGAGTCATTGTAGACAACCCAGAGATTTCTTTTGCTGATAGAGCTCTCCTTGATTCTAAACTTGTTGCGTCTTATGGTGAGGTTTTAGTTAATGTTGTTAACAAAACAGGTGATATAAAAGAGGGTGATCCAATCACCTCATCTGACATACCAGGAAAAGGTATGAAGGCTTTGGACAGCGGCCCCATCCTTGGAGTTGCTATGGAAGATTATTCATTCCCTGTGGGCGAGTCTTCCGGTCAGGTCTGGGTGTTTGTAGATCCTAAAGTTAGTTTTATGGATCGAAACTTGAGTTTAAATATTTTGGAGGTTCTAAAGCGAAGTTTGAATTCCCCTTTCATGACTCCTATACAGGCTCTTAGATACTTACTCGTTTCTATAATTGTTATATCATCTTTTGTTATTGGTTTTTCTTCCTTTGGAAGAATATCTATTAGTAGTATAGAAGCTTTGAGTAGAAATCCCTTATCTAGTAATTCTATAAAAAGAATGATTGCTGTTAATTTCTTTTTAACCTTTGTAATTATGGCTATTGGTTTAGGGATTGCGTATTTAATTTTAATGCTGTAGTTTAAAATATATGCCCAATTTTTTTAATCAAATTTCAAAAATAACAACTAACGACTTAATGATCTTTTATATATTTGTATCTTTAGCTGGTTTAGTGGTTTTAGCGTTTTTAGTTTTCGTTATTTTATCCAAGTTGAAAAAAAGAGAAGTGGATGAGGCTGTAATAAAGAGTAGGGCATACCACAAAGCTTTAGATGTTTTAGAAAGTTCTCAAAAGAAATCTTTAAAAATCTATTCTGATTCTCAGAGAAAAGCTAAAGATATTATTCAAAAAGCTTATAATATTAAAACTGCCACTCAAAAAGAAACAGATGAGTTGTTTGAAGGTTTCTTAAAGAATAGAACTTCCAATTTAGAAAAATATTTAAGCGTTTCTCTTAAAGAGTTTAAAAAAGTTCTTGATGAAGGTACTTTAAAAAATGTTCAGACCCTAGAGGATATGTCCGACATTTTAAAAAAGGAAATGTTATCTGGCGTTGACTCCCTGACAGATGCTGTCAAAAAAGAAACTTTTGAATCCCAAAGATTATTGGATACTAAAGTTGAACAAAAATATCATGATGTGGAGAGTGAGCTGTCACAGTATAAAAGTACTAAGCTAAAAGAAATTGATCAAAATTTATCCTCAATTATTTTAGAAGTTTCCGCTAACACTTTAGGAAAGTCTATGTCACTAAAGGATCATCAGGACTATATTATGAAAATACTTGACGAAGAGAAGAAGAAAATAAATTTTTTGATTTAAGTTACTAATTTATGAACTCTGCCTACACTGAAATATTAAAATCAATTAAAACAAAAAGCATGTCGTACGCTTTGATTAATGCAATAGACCTATTAGTGGATGATTCTTTTATTGAAGATTCAAAGTTTAAACAAGATAAAGATTTTCAAGATATTAAAAGTAAACTTGTTGCATTTATTAAAAGTAAAAATTACGGTGAAGTGTCTTCATCTATTCAAAGAAAAGCTTTTTTGGAAATTAGAAATACTTTGAAGAGTGCAAAAATACTAACTGTTCGTACAGTATTTTTACCAGACGATACCTTTTCTTCTGATTTATACTCTTGGTTTCACAATGTAGGTTTTCAAAATTTTCTTTTAGATTTTGAATTAGTGCCTGATATGTGTGGTGGATGCCAGTTAATTTGGGAAGGTAAATTTGTAGATTTATCTTTAAAAAATACAGTAAGGAAATTTATTTCTTAATTTGTCTATGATTTTTAAACCTGCTTTTGCAAAAAAATATGAAGAATCTTTAACCTCCGTAGGTGAAGTTGGTTCTGTAGTTAAAGTTACACACCCTATATCCTATATTGAAGGTCTACCTGGAGCTGCTATCAACGAAATTGTATATTTTGAAACAGGAACTTTAGGTTTTGTAATTTCATTATCAAAAAATTATGCTGAAGTGTTATCTCTCTCAAACAATCCCATAAATGTTGACTCACGTGTTGTACGATCCGGTAAATTTTTAAGTGTGAATGTTGGTGAAGGATTGCTTGGTAAATCTTTGGATTCTTTGGGCAATCTAATATATGAAAATGCTTTACTAACTAATACTCCCGAAACTCGTCTTGTTGATATTCAAGCTTCTGGTATAGCTTCTAGAGAAAGAATAACTGAAACATTAGAAACAGGTGTATCTGTTGTAGATCTTATGGTTCCTCTTGGTAAAGGTCAAAGAGAATTGATAATAGGTGATAGAAAAGTAGGAAAAACTGAGTTCATTTTTCAAACAATGTTAAATCAGGCAAAAAGAGGTACTGTGATAATTTATGCAGGTATAGGACGGCAACGTACATCTATAAAAAAGACAGAAGCTTTTATAACTAAAACAGGCATCAAAGATAATGTCATAATGGTGTCTTCAGGTGCTGCTGATGCTTTGGGTCTTATTTACTTAACTCCTTATACAGCTATGACAATTGCTGAATATTTTAGAGACCAAGGACGAAACTCCTTAGTAATATTAGATGATTTAACTACTCACGCAAAATATTATCGAGAAATTTCTCTAGTGTCCAAAAAGTTT
>CAYOCN010000072.1:0-3409 GCA_964402525.1 uncultured Candidatus Saccharibacteria bacterium
ATCTTTTTGTATTTTTCTATTACTAAGACTGTCACCCCAAGAATATTTATACCCCAAACTTCTATTGATACAAATTGCTAAATATAATTGGTTTAACTTGGTTCTTTTTTCTTCATTTTTTAGATATAAAACCAAATTATGACTATCGTTAGAATAAAAATCTTTTTCTTGGTATGTAACAACGAAAGTTTTTCCGCCAATAAAAACACAATTTATTTGTCATCATAAGAAATGTATGAACTTA
Organism: uncultured Candidatus Saccharibacteria bacterium; assembly: GCA_964402525.1. Taxonomy (GTDB): domain Bacteria; phylum Patescibacteriota; class WWE3; order UBA101185; family UBA10185; genus CAYOCN01. The sequence goes on from CAYOCN010000072.1 coordinate 245, forward strand.
CCGCATTATTTTCACTACTTGCACACAAGTAAGGAATTTTTCCACTATTTTCAATTATATCTCTAGATAAAATATTTCCAGAATTTTTCACATCAAATAAATCTACAACATTAAATTCTTCAAATTTCTCATTTTCAAAATCATCTAAAACCTGTTGTTCTTCATCTGTTAAAGTATAATCTTTTAATCCAGTAGCTAATAAATACGCTTCTAACTCCGCTATACGTTCTGCTTCTAACTCCGCTATAAAACTTTCCATAAATTTAAAATCTATTTTGCCGTTGTTAGTAGGAAGCGAAATATTTAAGGTATCAGCATCCTTGGCATAAAAATTTCTACCATAATGAAATTCCCCTGTATAGGATTTTTTATGAATTGCTGAAGTTATAAAAATTGCAACAGGTTTAGGTAACTTTTGAGTATGCACAACCGCAATATGGTCGTCACAACCATATTTATAGTTCCGATATTTGGCAGAACCAAACATATCAATTGTTATTGTGTTCTCTGAAAAGACAGTGACATCATTTCCAATAAATGCAGAAATACCTTCGTCTTTTTCGCCTGCCGTTACAAAAGGTAAAGTTCCTGAAATTCTATCCTCACTTTTCAATCGTTTACCGCGAGTAGATTTTCCAAATAGTTCTTCGAGATTAAAAACTCCCCACTCCACATTTTTCAATTTCTCATGAAGTGGGGTTTCTACTTTCCCAATCTTTCCTCCTCTGTACTTTGTTGTCTTAGAATATTAGAAACTTCCCAAGCTAAATAATCACTTACTGTTTTCTTGAAATCCTGTAAAGTAGGTTTAGTGTCAATAGGTGCTGTTTGATTCCAGTCACTACCATTTTTTGGATCAATAGTGCCTTCATAATATTCTTTTTCAGTAAAAATATTGAGTTTGCTTTTACCAAAACGTACTAAGTTTACCAACTCTTCGTAGCGTTCTTTGGCGCAGTCAGTGTCTTTTAAGTTGTTGCTGGATTTTTTGCGATTGGTACGAGTGTAACCATCGTTTGAGAAATCAATAAACTTTACTATTTCATCTTTATGGTGTTTTTCATTTACTTTAAAAACATATATATAGGTTTGTACACTAGATTTACCAATAAAGATATCTACAGGCATTTTAATACTTGCCAAAAGGGTATGTTTTTCTAATATTTTTTTATTGTAATCTTTAGCTTTACCTGTACCTGCTGAGTTTTGTATAATAATTGCAGCATAACCTTTATTCATCATTGCAAGGGCTTTTTCCACAAAGTTCATCCCATTACCATTCGCAGAATATGGAGGATTTAAGACAAAAGCATCAGCAGTAAATTTGCTATTTGTTTGACCAAAACCGTAGTTCCCATCAAAATCTTTTATAGAGTCTTTATTTAAAATATTAGAGCTGCCGTCGCCCATCAAAATCATATTTAGAATTGCCAACATATACACACTTGAAAGCAATTCTAATCCCAGCAATTGCTCGGTTTTTATTTTAATTTTTTTTTGAGTAAGTTCTGGAGGCGAAGTAATATTATTTTTTGCATCAACAAGCATTTCATTCATCGCGGCAACTAATAAACCTGCCGAACCTGCGGCAAAATCCCACACATAAGAATCTTTGTTTACTCGCGCCAATTTTACTAAAAGAGTAGCGATATAAGATGGGGTAAGCACTACATCGTTTAGTTTATCTTGCGAAAAACCAAGCCAACTATACATTTCATTAAAAAGTTTTCCTGTAAAATCAGTAGTTAAGCCTATTTTATAATATATTCCTAGATCATCTACAATTTTGCTAAAAACTCTTTTGAGTTGACTTTCACCATTTTCAACTTTATTGATATTTTCAGTGGTGAGTGTGTTTTTTAGGGTTCTTACAATTAAATCTTTCTTTTCTGCGGGAATCTCTTTTTCACCTAAAAAAGCTGTAATTTTTCTTACTATTATTTCACCGTCGGTATTGCCTTTTTCACTAGAAGATTTTAAATCAGATTTTTCAAGAGGAGAAACTTTACCAGGTATTCCAAGTGTTGCAATAATTGAAGCTGCAACGAGATATACACGATCATTTTCTCCTAAACCTTTTTCGTTTTGATAAATATCGTTGTTGAGTTTTACTAAACTGGCATCAATTTCTTTTTCTCGTTGCTCTTTTAGTTTGTCAATTTCTTCCTGTGATAGATTTAATGTTTTTACTTTCTCAATAAACTCATCAAAATTTTTAGGTGCTAAAAAAGAAAAATCGGAAAATTCCCCAACTTTCTGCCCAATACCAAAGTTGTTTTTAGAAACATAATATACACCGATTTCGTGCTGTATTTTTCCAGTTTCATCTTTGTATCCCGTCATACCAATAGCTATTATACCAGTATAGCTTGTATGATGTAAAACAGCATTTGCATAATGTACTGCACCGTTTACAGCAAAAGAACTTATATTTTTCAAATGTGGCTCATTTTTATTAGTTCTATTCTCAACTTGTCCGTCACTGTCAAGTTTTACAAGTTTATCTTTATAGCCCTTGTACTCAATCAAAATAGGATAATAATTAAAGTTTTTGTCTTTCAGTAGAAGTTTTGCATCTGGACGATTTGCCCCTGCTCCGCCATTTTTAGTGAAATAATCAGAAAGTGCTTTGTCTATTTCAGTATTTAAAGATTCTTGTTCTAATTTATAATCTAAATTATAAGATTTAAGCCAACTATTACCTAAATCTGCAATATTTGGTTCTATTGATTGTGCCATTTTTCCCATTATATTATCCCACTTTTTCAATTTTATTAAAAATAAATGCAGTAAAAAGTACAACTATTGGTTATACAGAAACTTACGATATATTACCCCAAATAAGGATATTATTAATATTTTTTTTGTATAATATTTCCCAATAGCGCAATCATAAAACAATTTACGCATAATCCCTCTAAAAAGTCTATTATATGGATAAACTGTAATTCCCAAGCCCCGTACACAAGGCTTACCACCACATTTATTGGGTTCAATTGTGATATAGTCTCTATAATTCATAATGTGGCAAGTGCATTTTTGCTAATCTTATGATACCATGTTGATACAGGCTTTTGGTTAGCTCTTGCCAATAAAAAAGATACAGTTAATATATGTCAACCATTGAACAAATTGAAGCAGCTATTCTAACGCTTCCACCAGAAC
>CAYOCN010000073.1:0-2063 GCA_964402525.1 uncultured Candidatus Saccharibacteria bacterium
TACTGAATATTGGTAAACAAACAAGGTTCCCGCTGTTATGAATAATCCTTGAACAATGCTAATGGATAATTCTCTCCAATTAAAGAAAGTTGTTGTCAGTGGCTTGGGTTTTTGCAGCATTGTATTTGCCTCCATTGGTTCGTTTTCATAAATGATAGAACAAGTCGGACCCATTATTATTTCTAAAAAAATGATGTGAACAGGAGAGAAAATATTTGGATAAATCCACCCCAAAGCTAAAGGAATAAAAACTGTGAGAATGATTGGAATGTGTATGGATATGATGTATTGAATGGCTTTTTTAAGATTGGTGTAAATCTTCCTGCCCATTGCAATTGCATCCACCATTTTAGACAAATCGTCTTCTAATAGAATGAGTGACGCTGCTTGCTTTGCTATTTCTGTTCCTTTTTTACCCATTGCAATTCCAATATGTGCTGCTTTCAATGCGGGACCATCATTTACACCATCGCCTGTCATTCCCACAATTTGGTTGTTGGATTTTAAAGCGTTGATTATTTTTAGTTTGGCATCGGGAAACATTCTTGTAAAAATGGCAGTATCCGTTACGCAGGTTCGTAGATCTTTTTCAGATAATTCCAATAGCTCATCTCCTGAAATCGTTTTGTCGTAACTCTTAAAACCAACTTGTTTGGCAATGGAAGCGGTAGTGGCTGCATTATCTCCAGTAATTATTTTTACATTAATACCTGCAGTATAAAAATCTTCCAATACGCTTTGGATGTTTTTTTAGGCTGGTCGTAAAAAGCAACGATGCCTTTAAATTGAAAAGTTAAATCTTGTTGATTTACAGGATAGTTATTCCCTTTAAAATTAGAAACCCCAACGCCTATAACTCTGTATCCTTCGGTAGCTAAAAGTTGAATAGCTAAATGAATTTGTTCTTTTTCAGACTCTGTAAGATTTGATACATTGATAAGTGCTTCTGGAGCTCCTTTAGCTGCTATAATTTTGTTGTCTTTATTATCCGAAAAGATATGTGTCATCATTGGCGGTTTGCCGTCTAATGGATATTCATATATGAGTTTATAATTGTATCGTTCGTCATTTGGTGTTACCTCTTTATACTTTTGATGCAACGCCACTTCCATTGGGTCAAATGGAATAGGCTCACTTGCCCACATTGCCAATTCTATTAATTCCTTTTCATCATCGTTTAATTCATCTTCTGGCTTAGAAATTGTATTACTTTTTAGCACAAATAGTTTTGCCAAACTCATTTTGTTTTCTGTAATTGTTCCTGTTTTATCTGTGCAAATAACAGTAGCACTACCTAAGGTCTCAACCGTTTTCATTTGCTTTACTACAATGCCAATTTTCATTAAACGCCAAGCACCTAATGCCATAAATGTGGTAAAAGCGACAGGAATTTCTTCGGGCAAAATGCTCATTGCCAAGGTAAGCGATTGTAATAAACTATTCAATACATTTTGCGACTGCCAATAATTAATTGCCCAAACAATTACAAAAACTATTGCTCCAGCAATCGCCATCCATTTTACAAAATTGTTTATTTGTATTTCTAAAGGCGTTTTTTCTTCGTCTATTCCTTCTAAGCTGATTCCAATTTTGCCTAATTTGGTTTCGTTACCAATAGCGGTAATTTTTGCTATGGCTAAACCACTTGCTATTGTTGTTCCGCTATAAATAAATTTGTCTTCTTTTTCTTTATCCTTAAATACTGCAAACGATTCACCAGTTAGTATAGATTCATTTACTGAAAAGTCGTTGGAGTGAATAATGGTACCGTCTGCTGTAATTGAGCTGCCTTCTTCAACCATCAAGCAATCACCTATTACAATGTCTTCACTTTTTATTTCTTTGATTTCACCATTGCGAATAACCTTGCAACTAGGCTGAGAAAAGTCTTTTAGCTTTTCTAAAGCATTTTTGCTTCTAGAATTTTGATAAAGGGAAATAGAAGTGATGAAGATAATGGCAAGAACCAAAAAAATTCCGTTACCTGTTTCGCCACTCATAAAATAGATAGTAGAAGCCACCAATAACAAAATAATCATTGGGTCTTTTGAAAAACGTTTAAC
>CAYOCN010000073.1:2073-3357 GCA_964402525.1 uncultured Candidatus Saccharibacteria bacterium
TTTTGTCCAAATCTTTCTCTGGCTTTAATTACTTGATCACTAGTCAAACCTAATATATTAAAATTGTTTGAAGCCATTTTAAAAATAATCTTTTGCTAAATTGGGTTTGTTAACGATTGATTTTAAAGTCATTTAAAAAAAATAGAACATGTCCTTCTAAGAGTATTTTAGTTTAGACTTCTGACTAAAAAAATTTAAATTGGATAAGCTGTTGAAATCGCAAAAGTTTATCTTCTATTACATAATTAACAAGCCACCATCTACAACCATTGTACTACCAGTCATATAATTGGATGCATCACTTGCTAAAAACAATGCGGCATTCCCAATCTCTTCTGGTTCACCTATTCTTTGTAGAGGCAACATGCTTATAAACTGTTCCATTTGTACTTTCATAGCTTGCTGTTGTTCGGCTGATAAATTAGTGCCTGCAATTTTTGTTACTCCAGGGGTGTTTACGCCACCGGGTGCTATATCGTTTACATTTATTCCATATTTACCTACCTCTTTAGCAAAAGCCTTAGTTAACATTCTCACTCCGCCCTTGGAGGAATCGTATTGTGATAAATTACCAGTAGGTTTAATACTATCGATTGATGAGATGTTTATTATTTTTCCACCATGTTTCTTTTCTATCATTTTTTTTACTGCTAATTTGGATAGAAATGCAACGGCTTTTAAATTTAAGTTGATTGTTTGATCCCATAGTTCCTCGGTTAATTCAGTAACAGGGCAATAAGAAAAAATGCCTGCATTGTTTACCAAAATATTTAAATCGCCAAATTCTTTTACTGTTTGAGTGATAATGTTTTCAAGATTTTTGATGTCACTCAAATCAGCTTGAATGTAAAGTGCTTCCCCACCGTTACTTTTTATGTCACTCATTGTGGCTTCAGCCTCCTTTTGTTCTACAATATCTACAATCATAATTTTAGCGCCAGCTTCAGATAAGCGCTTTGCAATGCCTTTGCCTATTCCCATTGCGCCACCAGTTACAATGGCTACTTTTCCTGTTAAGTCAAACAGTTTTTCAATTGAATTTTTCATCGTTTAGTTTTTAAGTGTTAAATATTTTTTTCAGCTTCTGCAATGTTTTCTATTCCTTTAATTAATGCATCGGGATTAAAGGATATACTGTCAATTCCGTTTTTGACGAGAAATTTTTCATACTCAGGATAATCACTAGGGGCTTGTCCGCAGAGTCCTGTATGTGTTTTTGTTTTTTTAGATTTGGACTTTTTAGTTTTTTCAACTTTTTGTTTAGATTTGCTTTTTTTATCTTTC
>CAYOCN010000074.1:0-1992 GCA_964402525.1 uncultured Candidatus Saccharibacteria bacterium
TATCGTACTCAGTTTACTTTAGAAATGTGATTATATTAGATTCTTTAGTGGTGGGTTCCGGTTTTGTTATTAGAGTGTTTGCCGGAGGATTGGCTTCCAATACTTCCATTTCTTCTTGGTTGGCATTAACCACGATTGGCATTTCTCTCCTACTAGCTTTTGGTAAAAGACGATCTGAAAAAACCATTTTAAAAAAGTTTTTAGGTTCTGACGTTGCAGAAACTCGTCAAACTTTAAAGCATTATCCCGATAGCTTACTGGATAGCATGATATCTATGGCTGCCACCTATACAATAATTACCTATTCTTTCTTTACCTTTCAAATTTCTCCTCAAGTAGTTGGTAAAAATTGGGGTAGTTTTCTTCCTTCTATTTTAAGAAGTCCTAAATGGATGATGTTAACTATTCCTTTGGTTTTATATGGTGTGGCCCGTTATTTATATGTTATTTATGAAAAAGGTGAGGGAGAATCTCCTGAACGTGTATTGCTCTCTGATAAACCACTCCTTTTAACTGTTCTGATTTGGGGAACTAGTGTTATGACTATTATTTATCTAATGCCCTTATTTGGTTGATTTGCTGGTGGTGCTTTGAGTACTCTCTTTAACTTCTAATAGTTTTTCTAATACCAAAATCTGACTCTCTAGCTTTTTAATGTTGGTAGTTTTATTTTCTAATTCCAGTTCTAATAAATTTGTTCGTGTATCTTGAGCTGCTAATACATCTTGATTATTGTTTTGTATCCTGACCTTACCGATAATTCCAATAGGAAGCATTACAACGCTTATGAGTAGTAAAAACATTGCTAAATTAGTCCACAGTTTAAAAGCCTTTTTCATATTGAGGTTCCTTTATTTTTTTAACATCCATTTTATGTTCAATATCCAATACTAGTAATACTGTTGCTATTAAGGTTAATACGATGGATGTGTGGAATACCCAAAGGTATAAATGTCCATACATAGACATTAATCCTGTAACGATTGTTATTAAGTATGCATATGAAATCCAAATGGCGCCTTTAGTATAAATTTCAATTGAATTTTGAATAAGAGAAGATACTTTTAATGAAAAAAGTTTTGCAGTTAATCCTGGATTTATGACATCTTCATGGAAAATATAACTTTTTAATAGATTGTAAAATAATCCCACAGATAAAACTCCTATAATCGCGAGTAGGGAGTAAGAATTAACAACGACGTAATCGTTTATATTTTTAAATGCAAATCCTGATGCATCCAAAGAAAATTCTGTATTTAAGTACTTGCTAATTAGTATTACAGATATTATCCTTGCCGATAGTACAAGCATTGCAGGTATAATTGCTTGGTCTATAAGTTTTATAAGTATTTTAGAGAACATAGGCAGAATGTATATTTATAATATCATGAAAAAAAATTTAAAACATTTGTCATTTCATTCATTCTTACTTGGTATTTATACATTTATTTTATTTTTTACACCGTTATTATTTTTGAATTTTGCCAATGAATCTTTTGAGTTTCCTAAAATCTTTTTAATATATTTTTTTGGTATAAGTATTTTTTCTTGTTTTTGTATAAATCGTATTTTATATCCACAAAAAATAATTTATCCAAACAAATTAGTGATAATTTTTGTTTTAATTAATATTTTATCTACTTTATTTTCTGTTCATCCTTATACTTCTTTTTGGGGTTACTACGGACGCTTTAACGATGGGCTGTTTTCTACTGTGGTGTTTTTTATGTTGTATTTTGTTGCAATAAACACTTTTTCTAAATCCGAATTTTTAAAGTTGCTAACTATGATTTTAATTTCAAGTATTCCTGTATCTATTTATGGTATTTTTCAACATTTAATATCAGTGGATCGTGTTTATTCTACCTTTGGTCAACCAAATTGGCTTGGGCAATATTTGGCTATTTTACTAATGTGTGTTCTTTATTTTATTTTTATGGAGAAAAAACCTATTGTTTGGTTTTTAATATATTTTTTGGGATTTTCTTGTTT
>CAYOCN010000074.1:2002-3305 GCA_964402525.1 uncultured Candidatus Saccharibacteria bacterium
GTCGGCTTTTTTAGGATTTTTTGTAGCTATTTTGGCCTGTTTAATTTATTTTGTGAAATTTCCTCTTTCTAAAGAATCTATTTTAAAGGTGGTTATACTTTTTGGGTTTTCTTTTATAGTTATTTTTACTAATTTATCTTTTTTCTCCAACCGCTTAAATGACACTTTTATAGATATTAAAAACTTTTTTGTACAAAACACGGTAGCTTTTGCCGATACATCCGGACATACGGTTTCTGATGCTGGTTTTATTCGTTTTGGTATTTGGGATGGTTCTTTGCGTTTATTCTTTTCATCACCAAAAAATGTTGTGATAGGAACTGGTCCTGAAACTTTTGCCTATGTATTTCAAAAGTTTCGTCCTACAGTGTTAAATTATTCCTCTGAGTGGGATTTTATTTTAAACAAACCCCATAACTATTATATTGAAGTTTTAACAGAGCTTGGTTTATTTGGGCTTTTTGTTTATTTGATATTGCTTTACCAATTACTGAAATTTAGTCCTCCTTACTTATTTGGTGGCATTGTGGCTTTTATTGTTACTAATTTTTTTGGGTGGCCTTGTGTGTTTTTAAATTTGTTGTTTTGGATTTTTTTAACTTATGAAAAATATGAAACAGAATAAATATTTATTAATAACTGGTGTTTTAATATTTTGGGTTACCTGTTTCTATTTTTTGATCCGTTTTTTTATGGGGGAGGTTTATTACAGTAAAGCCCAATTTTATTTAGATGCAGGTAACTATAAAAAGAGTTTGAATTTTGTGGATAAAGCTTTAGAAAATAATTCAAATGAACCTGCCTACTATAGAGGACGCGCTCGTTCTTATTTAGGTTTGTATTTAGAGTTCGAAAATGACCCAAAGCTTAAGTTGTTGTTAAAAAATACGGCTTTGGTTGACTTGAAGAAATCTACTGATTTGAATACTTTAAATTTAGCCAGTTTTAGAAATGCTATATCTTTGTATTATTTTTTAGCTTATGACAATAGTAGTTTTGTTTCTATCACTCAAAACTTTTACGCTTACTTAAAAAATAATTATCCTAGTGATGTTGGTATTTATGTTGCTATTGCCAAATATGAAAAGCGTTTAAATTTGTTGGAAGATTACACAAAATCTTTGGAAAAAATAAAAAAATTAAGACCTGACTTACTAGAATGGCATGAAGATTTGCGTTAATTTAAACTTACGTAATCAGCTGAAACCCATCCGGATATTGTGTCGGATACCTTTATTTTGGTCCAACCTGGTTTTTCCTCTAGTACTTCATAAGTTGTTCCGGTGTTAACTTTGGCCAATTC
>CAYOCN010000075.1:0-3293 GCA_964402525.1 uncultured Candidatus Saccharibacteria bacterium
TGTAATTTTATGGGTTACTTTCCTAATATTCAGCAACTATTATGTTAAACTTGATATGATGCTAACAATTGTGGCATTGATTTTGTGCATAGAAGTACTTTATATATATGAAGAATCGTTGGAATTGTTTAAAATAAATACCTATTTAACCAAAAATTTTAACTATACAAAAGATGAAAGAATTAAAGCATTTCGCAGTCTTGCTAGGTTTGAGTTTCTTAAGCCTAAGCATAAACGCACAAGTGAGTGAATATAAAGTATTTTATTTTTCGGGTTCTCCAAAAGCAGTAATTAATAATAAAGAAACTGCTTTAATTCGTGATACATATATCTCCTCGAAGAGCGTTTTAAAAGTTCCAGCCAATTCATATGTTGTTTTAACCAACAAAAACGAGGTTCCTATGGGGATAAGTACTGTAGGAAGTTATTCAATTACAGATTTAAACAAAATTTACCAGAATGTTGGAAACAGTAATCTTACCGAAGAGTTTTTCGATTATATTGCCAACAACATGATTGAAGAAGACCAGAAAGTAAGAAAAAGTGGAGGTGTATATCGTGCTGTAGGAGATATTTTAAAAACTCCTTTTGACGAAGCAATTGTTATTACAAACGATGTAAAACTAGATTGGGTAAATCCAAACGGCAAGACTCTCTATTTAAAAATTTACGATGCTGAGACATGGGAACAACCTTATAATTTGGCAACTACTGACAGTACCTATACTGTTGTATATGACGAAACTAAATTTGTAAAAGGCAAACAATACGCCTGGACTGTATATCATGGTGAAGATCATCCTCAGCAAGGAACTATATTAAGAGTTTTCACATTTGCTGATGACGCATGGAGGTCTGATTTTAATTTACAATTGGAAGAAATTAAAAAAGGTGAAAGTCCCGAAATGAATGAGATTAAAACTTTGAGATTATTTTTAGATAATAATGTTTATCCTTCTACTCAGTATTAAAAATAGCGACAATCAAATTGCTGTTTTTTAAAATTCAGAAATACTTGACAAATAAATTTTGTGACTCCTAGCTTGTATCGATTCTTATATGATGTCATTTTACCGATTTATCAAGAACAGAGTCATTTTTGTCAGTAGTAACAACCAAAACAATAAATAAAATGAAAACTATCCCGACTTTAATATTCTATCTAATATTGTCCTTATCTAGTTTTTCACAAAGTAAAATTGATAACAATGATACGACTAAATCTGTTCTATTCAAATCACCTAAACCAGATAAATTTTGTGGAATATGGCAAAATTGCACTGACTCAGAAAACCAAATAAAGATTTATCCAGCCGAACACAATTCATATCTGTTGATACTCACAAAACAGGTTATTGATGAATCAGATAGTACATATTTTTTTACAAGAAAATCTTGCATGATTAGGGAAAAAGACGAATTAATGTTTACCTCGGGACCATTTCAAGGATATGGCACAGATGGATATTTTATTAAGAACGGTAAAGATATCTTTTATTATGATTGGCTATTAAATCAATATATGGGAGAAGATTCCTTAAAATATTTGTATAAAAAGACTAGTAATCTACCTAACAATTGGTGTGTTTTACCAGAAGATAGAATTGGTGAAGAAGGTATAGTAACTAAAAATAAGCGTTATCTAATTACCAAAATCAATAATGTAGAGAAAACATTAGATGATGAAGCTTTGGAGGATTTCTGGTCAATTCAATTTGGTGAGTATGAACAAGAGATACGAATACCCATTTCAAGAATTCAAGATTTTCCATATTTGTACTCTCTTTTCACGTCAAACTCACTTAACCCATCAAAATTAGTTGGGGAAATAATCAAAATCACCTTTCCACTTAATGGGTATATTCCAGGTACGTGTTATCAAGGAATGGAAAATTGGGTTTTAGAACGAACCTGCTTTCCTTTGCTAATTGAAGAAGTTGAAGGAATTAAAGGAAAATAAATATAAGTTTCTACCTAGCTGTAAAAATAATTTATCAATACAATGATTGGTTTTTCGTGTCAACTTTTTTATCATCGCTAAACTTACCACAATAATCCAATTTAACCGTGAAAACATCTGCATAAGCACCTTCGGTAAAGACCCACCAAGTATAAGAATCGCTTTGGCCATTACTTAGCATATGATTACCCGTAGCCTCTATACCATTGTACATAGAAACTGGATTCCTTTTCGCACCATCCACATAAAAGTTCAAATATAAAGAACGATTCGAAACAGCAAGATCAGGAATTGGTTGTGTTCCATTATTTTTAACTGTAACAATAAACTTTATTGCTGGTTTAGAAATATTGTTTTCGGTACCATAAGGACCATTAAAGGTAAAGAATTCTACTTTGCTGCTCACTTCAACCGAATCAGTATTAAAATTTTGTTTGTCGGTTTGTGCAACGCAATAATATGACAATGTAACCAAGCCTAAGAGTAAGATAATATTTTTCATATTTAAAGTTTTAAAGTTCTGAGATGCAAAGCTGAGCCTATTTCCACAACAGCCTAATGCGAATGCGCTAACTTAAACTAGCCAATAAAAAAAGAAAAAGCACCTAGCAAATAACTTGGTGCTTTCATCAAAAATTTCGTTCAACTACTTACCGGCTTTTTTTTCTCTCTTTTCTGCTTTCTTTTCTTTAGCTGATTTAGCCGGTTCTTTTTTAGTTTCCTTTTTTGCATCCTTCGATTTTGCCATTGTAGTAAATATTAAATTTAAACTTAAATTTTCTTCCCAATATTACAAAAAAATGTAATATCTGAGCAAATTTAATAAAATTTGAATTACAAATGCTATTTAAAGCATTTTTTTTCATTATTGTCCGACAAAAAAACATCTCGTCCCTAAAGGGACTTTATCAGATATGCTAACTTGATAGCTACCAACATCTTATCCCTACGGGATAGCGCCGTTAGGTGCGAAATATTGGTAAACTATAAAGTAAGCCCTAGAAAACGAAGTCCCACTAGGGACGCGATATATCAAACCTTGTAGAATAAAAAATAAAGTTTTATCGGACAACAATGATTTTTTTAGAGAATAATGAAATAGGTGAAAAGTCTAGTCAAGAATGTGGAGCCAAAAACAAGACAGTTTGCATTATTCTTTATCATTCCGTTAATTCTTTGTTTTCTCCTTTTCTATTTTGTCATTTTTCGAATTCAGTTTACTATCCACAGCAGTTTTCTCTACTTTATCTTTTTTGACAAAACTTCTTTTAGAATCAGGCTGTTCCCATGATTTAGCATCGATATACTTACCTCTCATTTCTGCGACTTTATC
>CAYOCN010000076.1:0-516 GCA_964402525.1 uncultured Candidatus Saccharibacteria bacterium
GATGCTTCAAATTATCCGTTTTGCACCATTGAACCAAATGTAGGTATCGTCCCGGTTCCGGATGAGCGCCTCCCAGTTCTAGCCAGAATTGTCAAAACAGAAAAAATCGTACCGGCGGTTGTTGAGTTTTATGATATTGCAGGTTTAGTTAAGGGTGCTCATTCAGGAGAGGGTTTGGGTAATGAATTTTTAGGACATATTAGGGAAACTGATGCTATTTTGCATGTTGTTCGTGATTTTAATGATTCTAATATTATTAGAGCAGACTCTATTGACCCCGAGAGTGACGCTTTTACTATCAATACCGAGCTTATTTTAGCTGACCTTTCTGTTTTAGAGAAAAAAACTAGATTTTTAGAATCTGAATTAAGAGGTGATAAGAGTAAAGAAAATCTCGACAAACAACGACTCTATGCGACATTACTAGAAGCTTTTAACCAGAATAAAATGGCTAATACCCTTAATTTCACAGAAGATGAGAAATTCTTAATCCGTGACCTAAATTTACTTACTTTA
>CAYOCN010000076.1:526-3223 GCA_964402525.1 uncultured Candidatus Saccharibacteria bacterium
GATGAGAGTACTCAAGATACTCAGGTTCCTGACTTTTGCCACAACAATAGCATTAAAATTTGTGCCAAATTAGAGCAGGAGATCAGTGCTTTGGATGAAGCTGATAGGAAAGAGTTTATGCAGGAGTTAGGTATAGATCAAAGTGGTTTGGATAAAGTTATTAAAATGGGTTATGAAATCTTAAATTTACAAACATATCTTACCGCCGGTCCAAAAGAGGTGAGAGCTTGGACTTTTGATAAAGGATCTAAAGCTCCTCAAGCGGCTGGAAAAATCCACACAGATTTTGAAAAAGGTTTTATTAGCGCTGAAGTTTGTGGTTTTGATGATTTAGTGTCTGCTAAGAGTTGGAAAGTGGCAAAAGAACATGGCAAGGTTCGTATGGAAGGAAAAAACTATGTTATGAAAGACGGAGATGTAGTAGAATTCCATTTCAGTGTTTAATTTCTAATAAAAACAGATATTCAATAGTAGACAAATGATTGACATGATCTGTATAATGCAAACGTTATGGTAAAAAATTATGAATTAATGACAATAGCCAAAGTGTCTTCAGGGGAACAAAAAGCTTCGGAAATCTCCAAAAAGATTCAAGAATTAATACCTTCCTTAGGTGGAGAGGTTATTAAGAATGATTTTTGGGGAAAGCGAAAATTTGCTTTCACTATAGAACACGATGTAGAGGGTTTTTATGATGTTATTACTTTTAAGCTTGATTCTTTAAAACTTAAAGAAGTTAAAGGCAAATTAAATTTAATGACAGATTTAGTAAGGTATTTAGTTACAGCGATAAAAGCTGCATAAAGGTAAAAATATATGGCAACAAGAAACCTTAATAAAGTAATGTTGATTGGTAACCTTACCAAAGCTCCTGAGGTTAGATTTACTCCTCAAGGTAGTGCCGTAGCTAGCTTTGTAGTTGCAACAAACAGAGAATGGAAAGTTGATGGCGAAACAAAACAAGTGGCAGACTTTCACAATGTAGTAGCTTGGAACAAATTAGCTGAAATCTGTGGTCAATTACTAACTAAAGGTACAAAGGTGTATATAGAAGGAAGACTTCAAACTAGAAATTGTGATGATCCATCTGGAATTAAAAGATATAAAACTGAAGTAGTAATAGATGACATGATTATTCTTAACCAAAAATCCAGTGGGGTTGAAGGTGAAGAAGGTGAATCTGAAATGGGTGAGCCTCACAATGAGCCTCATAGTGCTAGTACAAGTAATGAAGGTGAAGTTGCACCAAATTTTGATGATATAAATTTTGATGACTTGGATTTGGACTCCACATCAACAGAAAAATAATAACGTATGCCAAAAGTAGCTAAACCAAAACCAAGAAAAATAAAAAGAATAAAGAAGGATTGTTATTTCACTCAAACAAATACAAGTCCCGAATATAAGGATGTCCTTGTATTAAAGAGATTTGTTACCGAAAGAGGAAAGATACTTTCTAGAGAATATTCTGGGTTAACTGCAAAAAATCAAAGACTTTTAGCTGTTGAGCTTAAAAAGGCTAGATTTATGGGATTGCTCCCATACACAGAAAAGCACGCCCTTTAATATTTTTCTTTGCTTAATAAATTAACAGAGAGCACCTTTAAGGTGCTCTCTTTTTTTGTTATCATTTCTGTATGCCCATAATATCTGCCTATGTTGGTGATTCAAAGATTTTTGGTTTATTTGCTAAATCCTCAAAAGAGTTTGAATTTTTTGATTTTCCTTATTTATATTCTTCTCAATTATTTTCTAATCACTCTGATGAGTCCACTTTTTATAAAGCAGTATTTGAGGTTTTCTGTAAAAAATTTAAAACTACTTTAGCAAAGTGTCCTATTTATTTAACTGGTTTTGCTGAATCTTCTGGTTTTGATCAATTTAATAGAATTTCATTATCTAATGTTTTAAGTAGTTTCCAAGTATTTTATCCGGTTTTAATAAATAGCTATTCTATAATAACTAGAGATATTTTAATTTCTGAAATATCCAAAAACTTTGCTATAGATGATGACAGTAAACAAGATATTTATGCTAATTTAAGTATTTATCCTCATTTAACTTTTTTTGACAATATTTCTAGATTTCACGCGGATGGCGTGTTGACTGCAGCTGCTCTAAAAAATGGTTTAAATATGCCTGCAGATCAAAAAGTGTTGTTTATGGGTTCTAGGTTTTTAGATTCTATTTCACGTCCTTCTGATTATTTATTGATGATGAGTTTATTTCCTAAAGCAGGGGTTTATAACTTGTGTTTAGATAAAAACAATTCCATGTTGCTGGAAGCTTCTTTAAAGCTTGTTCCAACTTCTAACCTTGTGGATGATTTGGATATTCCTATATTAGAAGACTCTATAGAATATATAGGTACCCTAGTTAGTACCACGGGTTCCATTGAGTGTTTAGTAAAATCTGAAGTAGGTACTGCTCAATTGTTTGATGTGGCTCCTAACACTCTTTTTACGGTTCCTTTGCCAAAGGATTGTAAGAGTAGAGTAGTTATAAAAAACGGAACATTAGGTATGGTCGAAAAAGAATTATCTGGAGGTACCTTGGGTATAATTTTTGATACTAGAGAACAAAAAGATACCTTTTCAGGTAGCACAAATGTATTTGATTCTCTTGTTAGAACCATTGAGGAGGCTTCTAAAACCTTTTAAACAATATGCATGTACCTTTATTAAAAAAAATTCAAGA
>CAYOCN010000077.1:0-3223 GCA_964402525.1 uncultured Candidatus Saccharibacteria bacterium
CCAATGTATGGTGTTAGTAAAGGTTTATAGCTAATTTCTCTAATAGTTGCATTTATAAGGGCTACAACAAGTAATACAAACCAAAATAGGATTGTTTTTATATAGAAGTTTTTCATATGTTCGTTGTTCTAAAAATAACAATTAAATACCTGATCTTTCGCCTGGATAAACGCTCACTTCGTTCGCTACCTCTTCGGAGTACCTCAGAGTCGTCCCTTGCTACGCAAGATTCAAATTAGTAGCAGAAACCAAAAAAGCAGCCAACAACCGCAAGGGTTCTTGTCTGCTTTTCTGGCTCCTCCGCCTGGATTCGAACCAGGAACCTTGAAGTTAACAGCTTCCTGCTCTACCATTGAGCTACAGAGGATTACTTTAGCCACAACATGTTACCACACCGCTTTTTTTCAATCAATTTTTTATTTCTTTTTGTGATCTTTTTTAATAGGTTTTGCTGTTTTAGCTACTTTTGGTTTATTTTCTTTAACAAGGTGTGTTAATACCAATATTGCAAATCCAAGGTTAAGTATTAAAAACCACCAGCTAAATGGTATTTCCACCATAAACACTTTTGTTACAACAATATCTATTATTAAAGGCAATGTCATGGTGTGAAGTGATATTTTAAATAATTCACCAAATTTAAGTTTGGCGCCAATTACTTTATTTATTATCCACATAAAAAATGCCACTATAACCAAATAGGCTAATCTAAAGGCAAAGTAGTAGAAGAAGGAAAACACTGCGATGAATACAATTACTATTGCAGGTACATAACTTAAAAGGTTGCCCATTTTATCTACAAAAGTGTTAAACAAGGTTTGGTCTAATTTTCCATTTGGAATGTCTTTTAATGGATATATTTCATTTTGTTTTTACCTTTGGTTATAAAGTTGTTTTCGTTAACTAAAACTAAAGTGTCGCCTTTTTCAAATTGATCAATTGTTCCTTTTTTATCAAAGATAATTAAATTTTTTGGAAATGCTACTTTGTCTTCTTCGTTTGTGGTTTGATCAGGTCCTTCTTCCATTGTTTTAGCTAGTGAGGTTGGGGTTGGAATTGCGTATGGTTCTGGTTTGTTTAAGCTCCATTTATTGTCAGTTATAGTAATTTCTAAATCTTTTGGATAAACATTTTTAAATTCAAATACAAAGGTTTTGGTCCAAGATTTAACTGCAGGTATTACCGATGTTGAAAGTGCAAGTGTTGCAAAAACAGTTCCGATTACCGCCAAAGTTAACAAATATTTTATGGAAAATCCTAAAGTTACCTTTAAAAGGTCTTTATAATATTCTAAAGAAGTTAAACTTTTATAGAACGTATATATGAATGCTTTGATCTTTTTCATGCTTTTATTGTATCACTTTGGTAAAATGACCTTATATGATAAAAATCACAAACCTTTGTGCAAACATTTTACTCGAAAATAAACCCATTTTGAATGGGGTAACTATGGAAGTGGCTGAAAATGAGGTAGTGGCTTTAATGGGAAAGAATGGTTCGGGTAAAAGTACTTTATCTCATGTTTTAATGGGAAATCCTTTATTTAAAGTAACCAGTGGAAATATTGATTTTAACGGTAAAGATTTATTAAAAATGTCTCCTGAAGAGCGTTCTTTAAATGGTTTGTTTTTATCATTCCAGCACCCAAGTGAACTTGAAGGTGTTAATGTTGGAAGTTACTTACGTTTAATTTATAACAAACACCACGCCCAAAACCTTTCACCTATTAAATTTAGAGAAGCTATAAAAGATAAATTAAAGTTGTTACAAATTGATGAAACATTTTTGTCTCGCTATTTAAATGATGGTTTTTCTGGTGGTGAAAAAAAGAAAATGGAAATGTTACAAATGTTAATTATTGAACCAACTTTTGTGATTTTGGACGAAGTTGATAGCGGTTTGGATGTTGATGCTTTAAAAGTAGTTTCTGAGGCTGTGAATTATTTAATTCAAACTAAAAAATCCTCTATTTTACTTATTACTCACTATGCTCGTATTTTAAAATATGTGGTTCCTAATAAGGTTTTAGTTATGGAAGCGGGAAAAATAGTGCAAGAAGGAACCAAAGAGCTAGCTTTTGAGATCGAGGAAAAAGGTTATATTAATGAGTAGTTCGGATCTTAAAGATATTAGAAAAGATTATAAAGATACTTTTGGCTTTAACGTTAAGCACACTCCTAAATTTCAACCTAAAAAAGGTTTAACCACTGAATTAATTAAACAAATTTCTGCTATGAAAGAAGAACCCGAGTGGATGTTGGAATTTCGTTTAAAATCTCATGAAGCTTTTTTAAAACAACCTTTACCTAAATGGGGTCCAGCTTTAAAAGATATAAATTTTGATGATATTTTTTACTATATTAAACCCACCAGTGAATCTAAAAAAACTTGGGCGGAGGTTCCGGAAACAATAAAAACCACTTTCGATCGTTTAGGAGTTCCTCAAGCGGAGCAAAAGTTTTTGTCGGGGGTTGAGGCTCAGTTTGATTCCGAAGCTGTTTACGGATCGTTAAATGCTGAATTAGAAAATCAAGGTGTTATTTTTACAAATACAGATACCGCGTTAAAAAAGTATCCCCAACTATTTAAAGAATATTTTGGAAGTGTAGTGCCTTTTTCGGATAATAAATTTTCTGCACTAAATAGTGCTTGTTGGTCGGGTGGTTCGTTTATTTATATTCCAAAGGGAATTCACGTTAAAAAACCACTTCAAGCTTATTTTAGAATAAATGCCGAACTTTTTGGCCAATTTGAAAGAACTTTAATTATTGCTGACGAGGATAGTAGTTTTCAATACGTTGAAGGTTGTACAGCTCCTGTGTATTCCAACGATTCTTTGCACGCAGCAGTTGTTGAAATAATAGTTAAAAAAGGTGCGCGCGTTAGATATTCTACAATTCAAAACTGGTCTGATAATGTTTACAACTTAGTTACAAAACGGGCTCGTGTTGAAGAAAATGGAATTATGGAGTGGATTGACGGAAACCTCGGTTCCAAAACCACCATGAAATACCCCGCATGTTATTTGGTAGGAAACAATGCTCATGGTGAATTGCTTTCTATTGCTTATGGTGGGAAAAATCAAAATCAGGATACTGGTGCAAAAATGATCCACCTAGGTTCTAATACCACTTCAAAAATAATTTCTAAATCAATTAGTAGTGGTGGGGGAGTTGCTACCTACCGTGGTTTAGTGGAAATTTCTCCAACTGCTACAAATGTA
>CAYOCN010000078.1:0-1959 GCA_964402525.1 uncultured Candidatus Saccharibacteria bacterium
AGACCCTCATTACCTCATCTGGAGTTGCAGTGCCGTTTCCATTTGTACTGATGAATTGCTGTGCTTTACTACAAAAATCTGCTTCAGAGGGAATCGGTAGAGCTACTTTATCAGGAGGTGTGAGTGGATTAGGTGTAATATCTTGCGGAACAACATTCTCTCCATTAGCACCAACCAAGTTTGAAAAACCAGTTTGCTTATTGAAGTCTCTATCTTTTTTGGCAATAAATTTATCTTCGCCCGCAAAGACGATTACACTTTCTTTAGCCATAATATTATTTTAATTGGGCAGCTGCTCTCTTAATAGCATCTGTCCATTTTTCATTGGGCTTTCTTATTTTCTTTGCAAGTTTTGCAATATCAGAAACGCTTATCTTCTTTGTACTTTTCGCCATAAGTTTTATTTTACTTTTGACCAGTCTTCCAACCTATAGAAATAACATAAACAGTTACTCCAAGTGCTGCAAGTCCTACAACATAGCCTAATAATTTGTTGCCGTTCATTTTTTTAAAATTTAAAAGTTAGTAAATTATTTTTGTCCCGCTTTCCAAGTCTTACTGATAACATAAACAGTAACACCAAGAGCTGCAAGTCCTACAGCCCATCCAAGAAGTTTTTTGCCGTCCATTTTTTTTATTTTTAAGTTAAAGTTGATTTCGTGTATAAAATTACTAATTCGTTTCTAAATTCAAAATCTTATTTTACTTTTTGATAAAGTGGGCTGTTCAATTTTTGATCAAATTACAATAGCGTTTTCATCTCCCGTAAAGCTTCTTGCTACTGCAGTAAGGCTTCCTTTACCGCCTTCAAAGGCATCGTTCCAAAACGTCCTTTCGTCAAATCCAGTAAACCCAGCTTCGTGCTTTTCGTCAGCTTTTCTTAGTATTTTGTGCACCATTCCACGCTTAAGAATTTCGATTCGGTCAGCTTTTCTAGCAGTTCCTTTGGGCGTATAACCAAATTTGATGCCCCAGTCAAAACCTATAAGATATGAAGAATCGCCACGTAGCGTAAATGGCTTTCCGTTTACAAGTAAATTCGCTATCCCTTTTTCATAATCCACATCTATAATCTCTACTTTAGGTTGCCATATGTTGTTTTTGTAAAAACTATAAACAGCTACCACACCTAAAATTGCAGCTCCTATACTAGCTGCTTTTAAGAGAATTTCTTCCCCTTGTGAGATATTGAATTTGTATGCCATTTCAATTATTTTAAGTTAGAATTGAGTTAAAGGTATTGAATTTGCTTAATCTATCCTCAAGTCCGTGTGTTCCTCCATTGACTCTTTTGGTCACGGCTGTAACTACATCGTTGGTATTGCCCTTATCACAAATGTCCCAAAGTTTGTTTTTTTCAAAGAAAAACGCAGCTGAAGTAAGTGGATATTTTGTAGAAACTAGGTCAGGGCTAGCAACACAATCTTCCCCTATAAAGGTTGAAAATGCTTTGTAGTTGTCTTTGCCAGTTAATTGAATATATCCACGACCACGAAATTTATAACCATCACCAGATGCTTCATCGCCATTACCCATACGGCTGGCATATACACGATTTGCAATTTTTTTTTTTTTTTGGGCATAAAGGTCAGCAGTTGCCTTATCCTTAAAGTATTTAGGAAATATTTTTAAAAGTCCGTCAGCCGAATAATTAAGATTTTCATTTAGGACTTTAAAATTCCCGCTTTCGTGAGCACATTGAGCTAGAAAGTGAGAAAGTCGTAACTCGCTATTAAGGCTAAATTTCTCTACTAGAATATTTATTTCCGCAAGAACTTGTACGGGTATTATTGAATTAAGAGATTGGAGTTTCATTTTTATCTTTTTTAAATATTTTTTCAGCACTTGTAAGACCTAAAGCAGCAAATGCAAGTGAGCCAACAGTGTAAACCAATGCTTCGCTTGGTTCGTTCTCTACAGTGTGATTTGCATAAAGGGTATAGCAAAGGAAACAAGCAC
>CAYOCN010000078.1:1969-3215 GCA_964402525.1 uncultured Candidatus Saccharibacteria bacterium
TTGTATGTATTTCAGAGAATCATCAATGCCCCATCATTACCCATCGGCATATTATTATATATGTTCGGTGCTTTATTCTATGGAATTTATATGTTAAGCAGAAGAGATTTGAGTGAGGTAGAGATATTACTAAAATTACAAGCAAAATGTAAAGAGATTATGGATTATCTCTATTTTCCAATTAGGATTAAAGATTGTACATTCAATATAAGCCATCTGGCTATTATGTTTTGGATAGTTCTATTTTGGTATCTGTTGTAATGCTTCTATCCGATTTTCTTCGTTATTTGTTTGTTTTATGTTATGTTAATTTTTTTTCTTTACCATTTTCTTGTGTAGCGTACTTAATACCCATTATTGTACCAACTATTGAAAAGGCGTTTGTAAGAAGCACACTAAACATATTGCTCCAAGTAGAACCAATTATTTGCGTGTCCTTGCCAGTAAACATTGCTAACCAATATAAACAAGTTGTAACAACACCTACTCCTATAATTACCGCCAACGCACATTTAACAATTACTTTAATCAATTCACTTTGGCTCTTTTTTATCATTGTATCTAAGTCATTCAAAGCAGCATTCTTTTCAATCTCAATTGAGTTTTTTAGTTGCTCAGACTTGTCAAGTTCATCTTTTAGTTTTTCGGAAAGTGCCTCAATTTGATTTTTATCATTTACTGATTCCGTAACATCACTTGCAAATTTAATTACTTCAATCACGTTGCCTTTACTATCAAAAACGGGATTGTAGGTTGCCTTTAGATATACTATATCGTTGTTTACCTTTCTCCTTTCAAATGTTCCCTCAAATGATTTACCACTTCTTAATTGTTCCCAAAATTTTTTATACTCATCACTTTTTGAATGCTCATAACTTACAAAAACACTATGGTGTTTACCTATCACTTTATCCTTTTCACTTGAGCCATAACCCATAGTAGATAAAAATAAAGTATTCGCATCTAAAACAAAGCCATCTGTGTTAAAAACGATTGAGGCGGTGCTTCTATTAATTGCCTCTATTTGTTGTTTAGACTTTACAATAGGTGTGATGTCCGTAGCGATTTTCATTATTTTAGTAATCGTACCACCCTCGTCAAAAATAGGGTTGTAGGTCGCTTGAAGATTAATTAGACTGCCATCTCTTTTTCTTCTCTCAAATTCGCCTTGATAGTATTTACCGCTTCTTAATATATCCCAAAACTTTTCGTATTCACTTGATTTTGCATAGTCCTCACAAACAAA
>CAYOCN010000079.1:0-3187 GCA_964402525.1 uncultured Candidatus Saccharibacteria bacterium
TAACACAAAATGCCTATTGAATAAGCATCAAATCATTTCCTACTTCGTAAACATATTGGTTATCACCTTCGTCTAAACGAGATTCATCTCCAGGAATTTCAAGAGTGGCATTTAATTCATAAGAACCTCCCGTACACTTATATGTATAAAAATAAGTGGCATCATTTAAAGGATCCACAGGAAGCGCGGGTAAATACTTGGAGAAATCAGCACTAATCCAACCAAAAGATGATTTAGATATAGTATCCGTGTCACCAGCAGTAGGAGTGCTACTTTTACGAACAGCCCCTTCGTTATCAGGGAAACGACCTTTATCTAATTTATATTCATT
Organism: uncultured Candidatus Saccharibacteria bacterium; assembly: GCA_964402525.1. GTDB lineage: Bacteria > Patescibacteriota > WWE3 > UBA101185 > UBA10185 > CAYOCN01. Next base: position 332 of record CAYOCN010000079.1, read on the forward strand.
TATAGCACCATCAATGGCTGAAATATTGGCTAAACGTTGAGCATCTCGAGCTTCTTGTTTCTTTTTATTAGGATTGGAAAGCATCAAGCCACCTCCAATTAAAAGACCAATCATTCCCATTACTAAAACTAATTCTACCAATGTAAATCCTTTTTTATTTTTCATATATTAAAATGGACTAGCCACTCCATAACAAAATGGTTTTTCTGGTGTAGCCGAATCACAAGCGGAACAACCATAATCACCAGCTTTATTTAAAACACTACATTTACTTGGAAAAGCAGATTCTTGTATTTCCATTTGGGCGGTTAAAATATAAGCACCACCATCAATGGATCGATAGCCATAAGCCGCAAGAGCAGTACAACAACTAGCAATACTACCTGTACGACTAGGATCTTGAGGAACTACTGTTAAATAGTTACCTTCTACAAATTTAGCATTTCCTGTGCCATCTTTAAGAAATGTTGTGGCATTTATCCAATTACTACTAATTGGATAAGCTCTGTTATCGGCATAATATAATTCCAACGCTGTCTGAATTTTTTTAAGATCAGAAACTCGTTGACCATCACGAGACTTACTTCGTAAGCCACCTAAATTTAAAACACTTAACATTACACCAGTTAACACACTAATGATTGCTATCGAAATTAAAATTTCTATTAAAGTAAATCCTTTTTGTTTTTTCATGGTGTACAAGTTTCAATTAAATTTTTACAATTTTCAGATGTTGATTTACATTCCTCAACAGTGTCGCGAAGAGAAGAATAAACTATAACTAATGGATTAGTTGAAGTGGAAGATGAACTAGTGGAACAAACTGCAAATTCTGTTGGATTAGTTACTTCATTAACCGCATATACATAAACAGAATTTTGAGGGGTTCCGTTGGGCCAAGTTTTAATATAAGGACCAATTCCAGAGTTATCTGTACCTAAACCAATGGGTTTTCCCTCTACAACCGCAGGAAACTTATCCTCTAGAGAAGCATGTCTGTAAGCATTGATACCTTGAGCTAATTTTTCAATAGTAGAAAAACGAACACCATCTTCAGCTTTATATCTACTTCTTGCAGGATTAATTATAGAAATAACCACACCAGATAAAACACCAATTATGGAGACTGCGATTAAAATTTCTATTAGGGTAAATCCAGTTTTTTTAGGCATGCTTAAAAAGTGATTAGTCAACTAAGCAACCAAAGGTTGTGGTAGCACCACCTTCAACAACAGCTTCATGCAAAGCAATTGGAGTGGCAGTTCCAAAGTCATAACCACAAAGAAATCTACAAGTTTTTTCAGAACCACTAGCAGTTAAATCACCTACAAAAGATATAATAGAACCGGTATGATCGGTTGCCCCTGAATAATCGTCAACATTATTAGAGGATATACTAGTAAGATTAGTAGAGGTATCCCCACTTGTACCTAGAGTATCAACCAAATAATATACAGCCCCTGTAGGAACAACCGGACTAAGAGGTACTGTTACACCAATATCAGTATATGAGTCGCATTTACCACCCTTAACCGTAGAAGAACCACACGCATGTAATGCCAAGCAAACTTTTTCAACAGTAGCTCTCATTGAAGCCTCTTTAGCTTTTCGTTGTTGCTTTGCAGGATTAATAACTGAAAGAACAACACCGGCTAAAATACCAATGATAACGATAACGATTAAAAGCTCAATAAGCGTAAAACCAGAATTTGATTTTAAAAGGGAATATATTTTTTTAGGTTGGGCAGGATTATTATTCATAATGTGTTAATTATGCTATGGAAAAATTATAAAGACAAGGCATTATTTGTATAAATAGCTTCATCAAATCCTAAAGGTAAATAAGGGAAGGATCTGTAGGCAGTAACAACCTTAAAGGTTTCAACTTGTCCTTCTTTTAACAACTCACCTTTTGACGTAATTTTATAAGCTTGAAATGGAAGATCATTACTTACAGGATAAACAACAATATTAGAAGGCAAATAAAGGGCACGTAAGCGTAATCCATAAGCATTAGAAACTAAACTAAGATCAGTACAATAAGAATTAAGCGTATTATCAAAACTAGCAGCTTCAGAAATCACATAATCTGCCCCCAAGTTTGTGTTTGCAGAATCAGTAGTTTTTACTAAAGTTTTAGTGAAATTTTTATCACTGCTGTAACTAATACCATATATAACAGTGTCTTTTTGCTCCCAACACACTTTTACAGTAGAAACACCATAACCTTCTAAGTTTATTTCTTTTACAGTGCTAGGCTCTAAATAAAAAGCATAACCTTCGCGCCCAGTTCTATGTTTAAAGTTATATCTAACATTATCTACAGTTACAAAAGATTGAGTATTTGCAGAATCAACAGCATTACTAAAAGAAACTAAACAACCCTCGCGTTTTTCACGTAAAGTTCTGCGATCAGAATAAGTTACGTCACCACCAAGAGCAGCTCTTGTGCAACCAGTGGCAGAATCATTATAACCACCCGCCGCCAATGTTTTTAAAACTTTAGAAGATAAAGTGGAAAATCTTTCAGCACCACCTTCGGCAGCTGTAAACACTTTATTGGAAGTATCGGATCTAGCAACACGAGATGAAGAAAAAATAGTTCTAGTGGAAATAGCCACACCCATTGATAGCGCTATAGTTACAGCAACAATAACAAATAAAATTACTTGACCACTATTATTTTGCAAAAACGTTTGTTTTTTATTCATATATCCATTGAACATCATAAATTGTTACACCTGTTGTATCCAAACCATCAGGAAGATTATCACGTTCAAATGAGGTTACGCTATACAAAAGATTTCTATCATATTGTACCGCTTCGGAAGGATAACTATCATTGTAAGTTCTCTT
>CAYOCN010000080.1:0-3165 GCA_964402525.1 uncultured Candidatus Saccharibacteria bacterium
GTAATTGTATTGCTACCTGAAGAAGCAGTAGTTGTGGAACTTGAACAGTCACCTCCATAAGTTATGTCTCCAATTTCTGTTGACGTAAAAGTGTAATTTGGAGTGGAATCTGAAGTAGTACCAATTGCGGAGGATTCTGACAAAACAGGAGCTGTTGAATCAACAGTAATAGTAAAACTAGTTACAGATAAAGGAGTACTAGCATTACTCGAAGAATCAGTTACACGAATTGTACAATTTGAATAAGTTCCAGCAACCAAAGTGTTAAACGTAACAGTGTTATGGCCACTTGTGGCCGATGTAGTGGAACTTGAACAAGAGCCACCGTAAGTTATTGTTCCTGCCTCAGTGGTATTAAATGTGTAAGAAGGGGTGACATCGTTAGTGGTACCAATAGGAGTAATTTCAGTTACAGTTGGTGGGGTTAAATCAGAAGAAATAGTAAAAGAAGTAACAGTTAACGTATTGCTAACATTACTATCTGAATCAGTTACACGAATTGTACAGTTACTATAAGTAGCACCTGCAGCTAAAGTGTTAAAAGTAATTGTATTACTACCGCTACTTGCACTTGTAGTGGCACTTGAACAAGAACCACCATAAGTTATTGTTCCTGCCTCAGTAGAACTAAATGTGTAATTTGGCGTAGTATCTTCAGTTGGCGTGGTAACAGGAGTAACCTCGGCCACAACAGGAGGGATTAAACTGTTATAAGCATTGTAAGCATTTATTCTTTTACCAGACACCGTGTTACTTGATAAAGAAGCTAACGAATCACCAGTGTTCATTAAAATACTTTTTACCTGAGCAACAGTTAAAGTTGGTTTGTAACTCCACAATAATCCAGCCAAACCGGCAACTTGAGGTGCCGCCATGGAGGTACCACTTTTATATACATAAGAATTGGTGTCAGTTGCCGCACGATCAATTAATTTTATATTATCAAGATAACATCCGTAATTACCACCATTAGTGGAATCAGTTATAAATTTGTATCTAAATCGTAAATCAGATGTAGAAGATCCTAGAATTTTTCCAAAAGTAAAAGAGGAATTAGACGTTTCTTCACCTGAAGTTAATGATTTAATTCTAACTGCTTGATTCCAGTTTGTATTATCTGTTGAATATTCCAAATTAAGATAATCAGTATCACCTGCATCAATATCTCCGTTATAACCATCAGAATCATTTGAAGCATCAAGTGAACAATACACCACAAAACGAAATCCAAAGTTAGAAATGCTACCAGAAGATATTAAATTTCCTGTATTTACAGAAGAATTAACATTAGTGGAATAGGGATCAAAGGGATCCGTTATTAAAACATAGTTACCAGAACCAGAAGCCAACACCCAAGAATTAGCAGGACTAATGGAAAATGTAGTTGCTTGATCTTGAAAATCCTCCGAATAAATTGTTTTTCCAATATCTAAAGAGTTAATATCACTACCAGGAGCGGCAACATCAACAGAAGTGGCACCATAATTAGAAAAACTACTTAAAGCATCATTTTGATCGGTAGAAGCTACACTTATAATATTGGCTAAATTAAAAGAGGCTGGGTATGAAGGGGTAGTATCGTTGTTAGCAGCAGAATTCCCAGCAGAAGTTACAAATAAACCAGTGTATGCCTGTATAGCATCATAAAGGGATTGACTGTAAGAAGCACCCCCAACACTATAATTTATAACTTTTACATTATTACTTTGGGCATAACTTATAGCACTTATAGTATCACTTGTTAAAATATTACCTTGAGCTTCATAAAAGGTTAATGGAAAAGATACTTTTAAAGGCATAACCTTTAAATGATTATTTTTACTTAAGCCACTAATACCAGAACTATTGTTGCTTACACCAGCTATAATACCTGCAATATGAGAACCATGACCATTGGTGTCCTCAGGTGTAGAATCGCTATTAGTAAAGTCATAACCAGCTACTGCGTTACCTGCAATATCTGTATGAGCACTGCTTAAACCAGTATCTATTATCGCAACAGTAACGTCGGAAGCACTGGCACTTTCAATATCCCACATTTCAAAAACATCCATATCGGCATCAGCAGTTCCAGCAGTTCCGTTAACAGTTTGCCCCGTGTTATTTATGGCATATTGAGTGGCAATATTAGTATCGTTGCTAGAAGACATTAAATGTTGAATATAATTTGGCTCAGCATACTCAACATTGGAATTATTTTCTAAATCAGATATTTTGTCGAAAACATTGTCATTTTCAGGGATTTTTACTAAAACTAAATTGTTTTTACTAAACTCATCTTGTATATCAACACCTTCCGTCATAGAAAACCAAGATTTTTTTAATTTTCCATCTAATCTATTTATATCAAGTTTATCTTTTTTAAACTTAACTAAAACATCACCCTCCACATATTCTTGTTTAACTTGTTTATAACCAACTTCGTCACTACTAGAATTTTCCACGTAATCAACAGCAGTTAATATTTTTACATTACTATAATCAACTGATTTATGCTGAACACGAGCACCCTTTAATAAAACAAAGGAAAAGATAACAAAGGGAATAAAGACACCTAAATAAATTGGCAGATTATTTTTAAAACGAATCACTTAGAAAGTATATAGAATTTTTTACTTTGTACACAATTGCTTAACTCTTTATCAAGAGTCCAGCCACAATTACCATTAGATTGAACTTCACACCTAGCATTTTTATAACAAGCATATTCTTCTTTATATTCACAAGTGGTTACTATGTCTTGATTAAACGAATTATTTTCTAAACAAAGAGTTCCACTACAACCCGTAACAAAACATTTTTTTGCTGTATTTGCAGTTGAAAAGGGATTATTAATAAGATTAAAAGAATCAGAATTAACTACGTAAAGTTTAATGAGAAATATAACAAAAATAACTAATATAGATAAAATTAGGGAAAAATACAAAAGGACAGGTTTTTGTTTCATTACATTAATTAAAACAAAAAGAGGCCATCGGTTCAATAATATAGAGTAAACACTGCAAAATAAGCATATTTACTGATATAATCGTAGTGGTAAAATTAGCAAGCTAATTACAGTGGTAAGTAGCGATAGCTAGCACCTAATTAATGGGGGATCGTCTAATGGTAGGACTGCGGGTTTTGGTCCCGCCTATTGGGGTTCGAATCCCTATCCCCCAGCCA
>CAYOCN010000081.1:0-3115 GCA_964402525.1 uncultured Candidatus Saccharibacteria bacterium
AATATTCAAGCAGAAATCGATGCTTTAAATGCTAAACAACAAGAAATTTTAAACCAAAAAGATGATAAAAGTACTGGTTCCGTTGGTGATTATGAATCTCCAACAGCTTCTGTTCCCAGTGCACCTTTTTCTCCTGCTTTTGCCGCATTTAGCTATGGTGCTTACACCCACTACAATGGAATGAGTCAGTATGGTGCTAAAGGCCGTGCAGAAGCTAAACAAAGTTATACAGACATTCTGAAATTTTATTACAAAAGTGGCATTAAACCCCAAAGTGGTATTGATAATAAAAATATAAGTGTTCAAGGCTATAGTAGTATGAAACTTAAAGATTACTTATATGGAATTGCCGAAATGCCTACCAGTTGGCCTTTGGAAGCTCTAAAGGCTCAGGCAGTTGCAGCCAGAACTTATGCTTATAAATATACGGGTGGTTTGAGTAAATCTATTTGTACTACGCAATCTTGCCAAGTTTATAACAAAGATAAAATGCTTAAAGTTCAAAAAGGTCAGTATCCCGATTGGAAAACTGCTGTAGATAAAACAGTAGATGAAGTTTTAAAAGAAAATGTTTCTTCTCAATATTCATCCACAACTGGAGGTTATATAAATAATGTGGGTTGGGATGGTAAATGGACTAGCGAGTCTTATGAAAAAAAGGCAGGTTCTCCGTGGTTTTACAAAGCGTGGTATACAAAAAGTTACGCTGACTCTAGTAATTGTGGTCGCGCACATCCTTGGTTGAGCGAAAAAGAAATGGCTGATTTACTAAACGCTTGGGTGGTTTGGCGAAAAGGCTCTAATTCTGATCGTGACCACATTACACCTGTTACAACTAGTTGTTGGGGTGGTGATCCTTTTGATTTAAATGAAATGGCTGAAAAAGCTGATAAATATGGAGAAAAATATTCTAAAGTTACAAATATTGATGTAACTATTTCTAATGATGGTTATACTTCTAAGGTTACACTTAGTACCGATAATGGTACCGTATCAATTGATGGTGCCACCTTTAAAACTGTATTTAATCTAAGAGCTCCTTCTTATTTATCTATAAAAAGTCGTTTGTTTGACTTTGAAAAGAAGAACTAATCTTTTAAAAACTTCCTGATATAATAACAGTATATTTATGTTGTTTAGTTCATTTATTGCAGAACCAAAAAAGACGACTTATGCCGGATCTGACGCCGATGAGCATATTTATTATGTTTTACGTCAAAGTGTTTTTACTTTAATACCCAAGGCTTTATTGATTATTGCTTTGTTAGTTGCTCCTTTTATATTTTTTCCTGTTTTAGGAACTTTAAAAATAGGAACTCAGTATTTGGTGAGTTTTACACTTAATTTTATTATTGTAACGTTTTGGTATTTAGTGGTTTTTGGTATTTTTTTCCAATTTGTTTTAAATTGGTTTTTTAATGTTTATATAATATCCAATAAAAAAATTGTAGATGTGGATGTTACTGGATTTTTATATAAAAAAATCTCAGAAGCACCCATACATAATATTGAGGATGTAACTTCTACGGTAGGTGGTGCTGCTGGAATAATTTTTAATATAGGTAACGTTTATATTCAAACGGCTGCCGAAAAAACTGAATTTGAGTTTACAGCCGTTGATAATCCTTCAAAAGTTCGCGACATTATTTCTGATTTAGTGGAAGACGTAAAAAAGGGAGGTCCTAATGATTGAGCCTTTATACGCATTCACTGCTGATGCTGCTTCCCTTATGTTTATTTTTAAAATTGTTACACTAGTATTTGAAGTTTTATTTTTCATCTTTACTTTTATTGCTTCTCGTCAGGTTGCGCTATTTAACGATAGTTTCTGTACACCAGCCGCCCCATTTTTTAAACTTATTTCAAATTTACAACTTTTAGCTTCTGTGCTTTTACTTATTTTCACGGGTTTGTTCTTATAAATTATAATATGAATAAAAAACTAACCGCAAAAGTTCAAAAACTTACTCCCGTTCTTCCAGAGCGTGCTTCAGCTTTTTCACTATGTGTTGTTATTGAACCTGAAGAGAAAAAGCAGATTTTAGAAAAAGGTGCTATTTATTCAGTTTTTGAATTGTCTGGTGACAATCCTTTTGATGTAGCTGTTTTATCAAAATTAATCCATGATGTTTTAAATGATTCTTATTATTCCTCTGATAGTGTTTCTCCTATTCAATCTTTAGAAAAAGCTTTGGTTGATATTAAAGATAAAATAGGAAGTTTACCTAATGGTGGTTCTTTATTACGCGATTCTAAAATTGAGTTTAATGTTTTAGCTGGTGTTTTATGGGGAAACGTTTTATATGTGGTTCAGCAAGGTGACGCTGAAAGCTTTTTAATGCGTTCCGGTGAAGTTCGTCCTATTCAATCTGTGGGTGAAGGAAATTTTTCCGCGTCCTCGGGTGTTGTTCAAGATGAAGATGTTGTTATTTTTTGTACCAAATCTTTTGGCGACAAGTACCCACCAAAAAAGTTATTAACTTTAGCAATGTCCGATAAGGACTTAGTAACCACTCAAACTTGTATTTTATTAAAATTTATTGTGGATAAAAATTTTACTGAAGATGAATTCGTTGATTTATCTCCAGTTTCTACTACTAAAAAAGAAAAAATTGAAAATTTTGTCGAATCTTTAGTTAAAAAAGTTGCCGCCCCTCAACACACTAAACCTACCGAAGATACATTAATTAGCGCGTTTAAAAACAATGAACTAAAAGGTTCTATTTCTGCTGTGGAGCTTGTAAAATCTGCAAAACAGAAAAGTGCCACCAAAGATAAAGATCAAAAATTATCAAAACCATCGGGTTCTGCACTAAAGTTTATCGCATTGGGTGTTGTTGTTGCGGGTTTAATGCTTGTTGGTTTTTATTTTCTTTTCTTCAAGAAACCTGTTGCTTCCCCTACTACTAAGGAAGTTGCTGTTGAAACAAAACAACCTGAAGTTCCTGTTGAAGAAAAACCTGTTGTAAATTCTGTTGCTGAAGATGCTAAAAACAAAATCACTCGCGTTACTGTTGCTAACGTTTTATACGATTTAAAAATTACTGATAGCAACGTTAATCCTTCCCGATTGTTAAACTTTAAGAACACCTTAATTGCTGTAGATGCTGCCAAT
>CAYOCN010000082.1:0-2970 GCA_964402525.1 uncultured Candidatus Saccharibacteria bacterium
GGCTTTTCCACCATCGCCACCCTGGATCTGTTTCAGTATCAACCACTTTTACAATATCTCCATTTTCATCCGCGGTTAAAGAAAAATATATAAGTTCCGATAACAGGTCGAATTTAATATATTGAATATCGTCTATCCGCCAATATGGTAAAAATCCAATAACTTGTTTTTTCATTTGTGAATGAGGATGTACTGCTGTGCTTGCAAAATCGGTTATAGATGTAATTGGTGATGTGGTTGGATATTTTGCTTTTAGATAAAAATATCCTGCGGTTGCTATTAATAACGTTGTTGTTATAGCTATTACAAGTGTTACCAGAAGTTTTTTATTCACTAAATTAGTATATCAGATGTATATATTCCTTAAATTTGTTAAAATCATAATCAAATTTAAGTTCAAGTTCGAAAAAGGAAAAGAGAAATGAAAAAACAATCGAAATTTATGCATTACGTTGGGTTTTTTAAGCTAACATTAAGTATTGATGAGAATGGAAATGTGAAATGGAGTTTAGAAAATATTGATAACCTTAGTGTTAGAGTACTTTTAGGCAACGGTTGGCCGTTTGATTGGACTGGAATTAAATTGTGGTTAAATGATTACAATCAGGGAGATCACTTGATTGAAATTCGTACCGCTTTTTCCATTCTTAGACAGCAGATATCTGAACCCTTATATTTTGTACCCTATTTTGTGCCACCTAGACTTTTAAAAATTTCTGGGTGGTTACTTTTTTATAGGACACGCTGTATTAATACCTAATAAGGTATATAGCCCACAAAAACCCATAATACCTGTAACTAAAGCTGCAATACCTACTACGATTGCGACTACTTGTAAGGTTCCTGTTAAAACAACTAACCCTGAAATTAAAGATGTGACACCTACAGCTATTCTAACTTTTCTATCTAGTGGGCTTTCATTTATTTTAATCATGATTTAAGTATACACAATGTTTTTTAATAAATTATCTTGCTATCAGTTTAATAATATGAGTATAATTAGTATGTTACATATTTGTAACATAAGATTATGGCTGAAAAAATTGAAAAAGAAGTAACACCAAAACAACATAAAATTTCTAAAAAACCTTTAATAATTTTTTTGGTTTTTTTAAGTATCACCCTGTTATTATTGGCGGGATATTTTTTTTATCAGTACAGAAATTTATCTAAATCTCTTCTTTTACCGCAGCTAAAAAATCAAGAAGAATCTTTGAAGTTGGCAACATCTGTAGGCCGTTTAATGCTTTTACCGAAAGATGAAGTTCCTACAGTTGCTAACATTACCGATATAACCGCACTCAAAGATCAATTATTTTTTAAAAATGCAGATAATGGAAATAAGGTTTTAATTTATCCAAATTCTAAATTGGCAATAATTTATGATCCACAAGCTAATATTATTATTAATGTGGGGCCTATAAATTTTGCGGAACAGCAAAATTCTCAAATTTCAAAACCACGAATAGGTTTACGTAATGGTACTAATGTTGTTGGTATAACTTATCAAATAGAATCTACTATCCAAAAAGCTTTTCCCGAAACAAACATTGTTTTAAAGGATAAGAGCAGCCTTATAAATTATGAAAAAACAATTGTGGCTGTTTTAAATAGTGGGTTTGAGACAGAATCGGCAACTCTGTCCAAGTTTTTAAACGTTCAAGTAGCCAAATTACCTGAAGGTGAAACAAAACCTGAAGGTGTAGATATACTAATTATAGTAGGAAAGGACAAAATTTAATGGCAGTTTCTTTAAAAAATAAAGTTTTATTAGTTGAAGACGATACAGCAATACGAAATATGCTAGAAGAAAAATTTAGTAAGGACAATTTTATTGTTTTGGTGGCCGGTAACGGTGAAGAAGGTTTAAAGATTAGTGTTAAGGAGAGGCCAGATATTATTGTTCTTGATGTCATTATGCCAAAAATGAATGGCTTAGAAATGCTTAGTTCTTTGCGTAAATATTCATGGGGTAAAACTGTACCGGTGTTGTTACTCTCAAATGATGATGATCCAGTTCACATTAGGGAAACACTAATGAATAATGCATCCGATTATTTAATTAAATCAGATTGGAGTATCGAGGACATTATTAAAAGGGTACATATAATTCTTGGAATGTAATAAATTTTTCGGTAGTCTTTATGTCAACACGACGTTTACAAATAAAACAACTACTTCCTGTTAAACGCGTTGAAGATGCTTCTGAGGATGTTTCCAGAAACGTGCCAGACCCCTTTAAAGGATTTTTATTAGCTGCATACAGATCTATTGCAAAAAGTGTACGTTCTCATAAAATAACTCGAACTATACTGATTTCGTATCTATTACTCTTGGTATTTATTCCTCCGATTTGTATTTTGGCTTCATTTATTATTTTCCCTGTTCAAACAGCTGATTTTTTTAGTTTTTCTGTAATACCTAAAATTAGTGCTCAAAATTCTAATTCACATGTACTTGCCGCAAGTTCTTCAAGGGCAAACGTACTTGGTCAGTATGTATCTGCGGTGTTAGAACCACAGGCAGTAGCTGTAGTAAAAACATTGAGAGTAGTTAATCCCGCACCTGTTTCTGGTGTGGTTCTTCCTGATGAAAAAACTGTTTCAGTTGTGGAAGGACCAGCAGGTTCTCGAGGTGCTATAGGAGCCACAGGCGCTTCTGGAGTGGATGGTCTTCCTGGTGCCTCAGGTACTACAGGTGATACTGGAGCTAAGGGTGACAAAGGTGACAAAGGTGACAAAGGTGACACGGGTGTAGATGGTATAGACGGTATTGATGGAGTTGATGGAATCAATGGACTCGACGGTGTAAACGGAATTGACGGGGCTAAAGGTGACAAAGGCGATAAGGGTGATACAGGTGTCCCTGGATTGGAAGGGCTACCAGGACTAGACGGTGTTGATGGCCTCAATGGTATTGACGGAATTGATGGTATCAACGGACTCGATGGAGCTCCCGGACTTCCCGGGG
>CAYOCN010000083.1:0-2970 GCA_964402525.1 uncultured Candidatus Saccharibacteria bacterium
TCGTTTCCATTCTGGCGAGAGAGAGAGAGAGAGCATCATCTCTTATGTGTGGTTTAAATGTAATCATTATTTTAGTATGTGCTTATAATATGGCTAAAGCAACAAATATAACTTAAAATATAGTGTTTGAACACATCTTTACAATAATGTTGCAATATCACCGTATTATATGTGAATTTTAGATTAAGATTCAACTAGTCAGTCAACAAATCGCCGATTAACCACAGAGTACTAAGATTTATGTGTCTACCCTTATTAGTACGCAGAGCAAATGATATTGTTTCAAATTCAATATTAATGTACTATTTGTCAGCAATGTTATATAGAACAAAATCGCCAATATCTAAATCAAAGCAACCTATACTGGAAAAGCCCATAAGGCCTAAGGCTCCGGAAGATTTGCCCATGCTATTTAAATTCACTTTTATCCCTGGATTGAAGTCTATTGTATTGGATGAGATATCTAAATATTCTGACTTGAACATTACGGAGAGTGGTGAAGATAAAATATATCTTGATTTTATTCCTGATTTTAAAAATGTTCTAATTCTACGGAGTATTACAAATGCATACGTTATAAAACGGGGCGAAAAGTTTAATCCATACTTTATATGTAATCACAAATCCATACTTGGCGATCTAATTGAAATTGTTTTAGGGAAAAAGGAAGACAAGACTAAGCAAGTTTTTAAAACTTTTAAATTAAGATGTGCAGGGTCAGATTCTAAGGAGGTTAAAGAAATTCAAAGCTATATAAATAGCACTTATAAATTAACTGAATCAGATGACGCAGATTTGGAGATTTATATTAGTAAACCAAATGAGCTTTGGGAAGTTAGTGTAAGACTAACTCCAAGACCCCTATCTTTACGAGACTATAGAGTTGCAAATATAAAAGGCGGACTTAATCCGACGATTGCTTATGCCATAAATACTTATTGTGATTTAAATAATAAAAAATCATATTTAAATGTATTTTCAGGAAGTGGAACACTTCTCATTGAAGCAGGTCTGTCTAATCCGGACTTAAAACTTGTTGGTTTTGACATAGATGGAAAAAATAACGCTCTTGCAATACAAAATATTAAAAAGGCCGGACTAATAAAGCAAATACATCTCAAAACTGCAGATATCTATAACAAACCACATCTAGGAAAATTTGACATCATTGCATCTGATTTACCTTTTGGTATGCAAATTTCCAACAAAGAAAACTTAGAAAGCTTGTATAGAAGCTTTACAGAATATTGTGAAGAAACATTGAACGAGAACGGAACACTACTTGTCTACACAACAGAGCATAAATTTTTGCAGAATGTTTTAGAATCGTCTAAATTTAATATTATTAAAACTACGGATTTAGTTATTTCAACATCAGTCGCTGGTACATATTTATATCCAAGAATCTTTGTTTGCAAATTCAAATAAGCGGATTAGGTTTTTACATGACCGAGTTAAATGAACGAGAAATATATTGTTCTACAATAATGACCACAAGGAAAGAATTTTATATCTAAATAAGCTCTTTAATTATTTCCTTTGTTTCCTCTTTTCCACTAACATTAATACAATCCACACCACCTTCTTTAACCGAATAATCATTTCCGCCTGGAATCACTTCATCGCCAATAAAAAGCATTCTCTCTAGTGGTATATTCAAAAAGTCTCTTAGCCTATTTACACCATAGGCCTTATTAACACCTCTCATTGTTACATCCACTGAAGTTGATCCACCCATAGAAACATCAAAATGAGGGAGCTTCTCTTTTAAAATATTAACGATAGTCTGACGCTTACTCTTATCTGGATCCCACGCTTTTTTTAATTCAAGTGGAGCTTCTTGTCCCAATGCTGAAAAAGTAACTTGGGACTCTCTATCTTCTATTCTTTCTCCAAATATATGTTCGGGTAATTTATAATCACTTTCTTCCCAAGCTTCTTCTATGTTTTTAATAATGTTCTTTCTATCTTCGGGTGAAATATTTTCAGAATATCCTTCATGCCATCCAGCAGAAAGCTCTACACTATTCTTTTCAATTCCACTATCTTTCCATGCATACATTCTTGTTCCAGTAGTTGGTAGTAAAAACAGATTTTTAAGTAAGTTAGTACTTGCTGGCAGATTACTCAGAAACTGCTTTTCAAATTGAGTAAACATCCCCCCAGAAATAACAGCGACCTTCTTCACTTCAAGCAGTTTTATAATCAAATCTGCCATGTCATTATCAAGTGGAGCCTTACTATCAGCGAGAGTTCCATCAAGATCAAATATAATCAACTCTTTATCTTTATAATTCATTTTTTTGTGATTTTAATTGTTGTTTTTTAATTATTGACATAATTTGGATTTTATAAATATTTTATAAATCTATAGTTTTTCTATATCGTCATTCTATATCTTTAATTTATTCAATAAGTCTTCTAATTTAATTGTGGCAACCCCAGTAACACTATCTCCTGCTCCATAATATATATAAGCCTTATCGCCTCGTGTCACTAAACTACAAGGAAACACCACCTTAGGAACCAAACCATTTACCTCATAGGCTTCTTCTGGTTCAAAAATTGGAGCGGCTGTTCTCGCTTTGACAACCGTCGGATTTTTCAAATCTAGCAAAACCGCACCAACCCTATAGGTTTTATTTTTTGAAATTCCATGATACAGAAGAAGCCACCCCTCTTTAGTTTTCAGTGGTGGGCCAGCAACACCAATCTTTATACCATCCCACATACCTGACTCAGGATTCAAGACTTCAATACACTTGGTTATTTTCTCCTTTGTAAAATCAAGAGTCTCTACAAAATCCGCGCAGATACTATTATCTACCCTATGAATTATCATATATTTCCCATCTATTTTCTCAGGAAAAATAACAGCGTCTTTAATAGGAATATTAGGCGGTGTTATAACATTTGGCATTTCCCACGTGTTCCATTTTCTAGCTAAGAAGTTTTCAACTGTAATTGAAC
>CAYOCN010000084.1:0-2870 GCA_964402525.1 uncultured Candidatus Saccharibacteria bacterium
ACTTTCTGCTGGTTGGAAATAAAATTTATTGGTTCAACTTGTATAAATGAAGAATCAGACTGAACAGATCCATAAAGGTTTTTTCTTCCTAAATTGAAAATTGAAAGAGTAAGTGCTGTTTTTTTGCGTTCGGTTATCGTTTTAAAGTCTATAACCATCGGATCAACAAATAAACGAGGTGAATTATCTACTACTGTACATAAAACCTTTACCCTTTGTGCTCCTGCGTTAGAAGAAATAGAAACTTGTCCATCATAGGCACCTTCTTCTAAATCAGATGGATTGATACTAACTAACACTTTTAAATTACCAAATGTGGGAATAATAAATGATTTATCGGATAAAAGTATCCATTTTGCGTCTGTTTGAAGATATCCTGTTAAATTTTGCGCCCCATTATTACTGATTGTAATAAAGGATGTAATTTTCGAAGAATTTTTTTCAAGAAGTCCAAAGTTGATTAATAAAGGGTTTACATCAAGAAGAGGTTTATCTTCCAATAAAGGAGTTAATTTTACAATATAGACAGATAATCTTTCGCTTTCGTTGGATGATGATCTTCCACAAGCAATAAAACCTAAATCAGATGACCTGATAAGTTGTGTTAGAAGGTCATGCTTATCCCCTTTTAATATTTTATCCCAAACTTTATTTCCATACGAATCAACAAATAAAAAATACGCATCTGCGGTTCCATTGTAGCCCAGAAAATCATCTATTGATAAGTTTGTTGCTCCAGCAATCATATAGTAACCACTGTAAGTTTTTTCAATTGAATAACCAATAGTTGACTTTGAACCTTCGTAATACTTTTCCCATAAAACTTGTCCAAAAGAATCAATTTTAACAAGATAAATACCTTCATAAGTTGAAAAGGAATCAGTTTCAGCTAAAAGAATAAATCCTTTATCGGGAGTTTCTACAATTGAATTACCAACAAAATTACCTTTACTTCCAAAAGTTTTTTGCCAAATCATATTTCCAGCATTATCTGTTCTAGTGAGAAATATTTGTAAAATACCATTTGAATTTAAAGTGGACCCAATAAACGCAAAGCCATTGTCATAAGTTTGTAAGCAGTCTTTTGCTAGATCCATTCCTTGCATACCAAAATTTCTTTTCCATTCAATATTACCGGATCCATCCATTTTAATTAAAATTGCATCTTCATTTTGGTTTGAGTCAGATTCAGTTTGTCCACAAAGGATAAAACCTTCATCTTTTGTAGGTTTTACAGTATATATTCTATCATCCAACTCCTCTCCTATTTCCTTGTCCCATAAAACAAGTCCATCCAAATTTAGTTTGACAATGTAGATATTGCTTTTATTATTCTTGTTTGATAAAGTATTTCCAAATAGTAAGTAGCCATTGTCCTTTGTTTGATAAATAGCTACACCAAAATTAATTTCATTTTTTTGGAAATATTTTTGCCATATAACTTCTCCTTTATCTGATAATTTTAATACACAAATATCAGTTGTTTTACTGGAAGTAGTTGTTCCGGTTACAATATAACCTCCATCAACTGTCTCTTGGATAAAAGAACCTATTTGATCAGTTGATCCTGGTATTGATTTTTCCCATTCTACTTCTGGATGATTTCCTGAGGACTTTGTAGTAAATCTTGTGAAGCTTAAAGTGTGGTCTATTTCTTTTGTAATGAATACTTCTTTGCTTTTTTCTATCCAAGAAACATTTGCATCTAAGAGTTCAGAAATAAAACGAAGTGGTACCAATGTTCTGTTTTCAGGTTTTTTTACATAAGGAGCTATCTCCAGTTCTTTGGTAATTACTTCAGGAATAGTTGCTCCTACTTTTAAATATTCTACTAAAACAAACTTGAGGCTTGTGTGCATTTTAATATGCATTGTACTTTTATCTGGTTTAGTAAACTGAAGATTAATTATTCCTTCTCCATTTGCTTCTTGGTCTTCTTTCCAAATCACTGCTGCACCGAAAGATTCAGAGATAAATCGAATGGGGACAAAAGTTCTATTTTCTTTTATCATGGGTGCTATATCTAAAACAATAGTTTGATTATTTATAAAAACGTGTTTATCACCTATGCGAAGTTTTATTCTTATTGTTTCTCCAAAAACTGAGGTAGGGATTATTAAGTAAAAACACAAAAATATAATTGTTAATTTTTTTAGAAATGTATTTTTACCCATGATAGTATTATATGCAACATTTAAAAAAGTATTACTTACTCTTTTCAATTTAAAGAGAAAAGTTAAGGCTGTAAAATTTCTTCAGATTGACCTTGGATAGTAATTTGTACTTCTTTTATATTGGCTAAAGCTAACATAGTATTTTTAACTTGAGCTGTAAACATGCCGGTAGCACATGAACCTGCAATATGAAAAGGTTTAAAATCAACAATTATTTTTTCTTTGTCTAAAGATACAAAATTTAAAACACAATCAACTGGAATTGCTGTGACAAAACCTTCTTTTTTTTCTTCATCTGTAAGTCCCTTGATTAGTTCGTTGATAACAAATTCTGGTGTAACAATTTCTTTAGTTTTACGAGGAACTGGATACATAGTTGTGCAGTCTATTAGGTTTGGGTTTTTGATAGAGTTATTAAAATACAAATTAAATGAATAGATAACTTCTGTTTTTTGAATCTCGTTTTCAGGAATATCTTTTTTGAAAAATGAAGGATTGTTTTTCAAATATTTGTAAGCATAAAAAGTAACCACTAATAGTAATATTAATATAAAAAGTTTCTTCATTCTTTTCCTTCTTTATTGTTAAAATCTTCCAATAATTTATCTATTTTTCTTTCAGGTGCGTTTGTGATTCGATTAATATTATGAGCATAAATCATAGTTGTATTAATATTTGCATGTATTCCTAGAGCTT
>CAYOCN010000085.1:0-1173 GCA_964402525.1 uncultured Candidatus Saccharibacteria bacterium
AAAACCCCCGATTTATTTCGGGGGTTTTGACTTTCTTACAGAAATCTTGACAGACCGTTATTTTATATTATTATTAATAATGTTTTTGATGTTGTTGTTTTTATTTTGAATATGGGAGGAAAATGTTTATGAAGAAATTAACTGCGTTATTTGCGTTATTACTGTTGACAACTGTTTTTACCCTAGGTTGCGGTGGCAAAAAGGCTGCTACTGAAAATACTGAAAAGCCAACAGAAACTGCTATTACGGGCGAGGCATTTGACAATGCTTTTATGTCGTTTACTTATCCCAAAGATTGGAAAGTAGCTGATGTTCCTAATATGAAAATGGTAAATTTGGAACGTGGAGTTATGGGAAATGCCTTCATCTTAATTAAGGCAGAAATAGATGATACCACTAGCACGGCTACCGATATGGTTACAAAATTCAACGAAACTGTAAAAGGTTCACCAGCAGAAAATACAACTTACGGCACAACTGAATACGCAAAAATTTCTTTCAATTATGGTGGAATTGACCAGACAATGCTGAAAGTAAAAATTGGAAACAATTTAGTTACCATTACTGTTCAAGGAAAAGGACTCATGGAAGATGAAGGCGTTCTGAATCTTCTTAAGTCCATCAAATATAAATTCTAGATCGTTTAAACTTTAGATTCTTTTACCTCCGACTCGGTTCGGGGGTTTTTGTTTTCATCAGCCTAGCTAATTTTATAAGGTGTTTATTCCATTTATTTTAATCGTATAATTTTACTATGTTTGACCAGAGAGGTGAAAATCATGGACGAAAATACTGGAAAACCTGATAGCAAAAATAGGGACTTAAACCTTTTACTAGGCTCAATTTTCTTAGGTATACTATTTGATGTTTTGTTTTTTAAAAAAACACTTGGGATATCCTATCTACTTTTTGTTATTGCTTTTTACGGAATATTTTTATGGACCTTGAGTCAGAAAATTATTTTCAAATTTAGTTTTGGTTGGTTTCTTACTATTCCTATTATTGCTCTATCATCAACCTATTTAATTTTTACCAATCCAATTTTTTCATTTTTAAACTTTTTTTTAATTCCCATTTTGATCGTTGCACAGACTCTTCTAATCACAGGAGAAAATAAACATTTCTGGTTTGATCTTTGGTTTATGGAAGATGTTTTTCTTGGTTTTTTTTCTA
>CAYOCN010000085.1:1183-2811 GCA_964402525.1 uncultured Candidatus Saccharibacteria bacterium
TAAGTCATTTAGCCATATCCATAACCTGTTTACTTTAGACTTAAGCTCTTTAAACGGAACTGATGGAAATAAAAAAAGTATGGTTGTAAAAAAAATTCTGATTGGTTTGT
Source organism: uncultured Candidatus Saccharibacteria bacterium (assembly GCA_964402525.1). Classification (GTDB taxonomy): domain Bacteria; phylum Patescibacteriota; class WWE3; order UBA101185; family UBA10185; genus CAYOCN01. Next base: position 1,294 of record CAYOCN010000085.1, read on the forward strand.
TAATTTCTATTCCTCTTCTCATTGTAATTTTTATTTTGCTTAGATCAGCTGATCTTGTTTTTAGTAATTTCATGAAAGGTTTTGTTGATTGGTTAAAAAAATTAAATTGGAAAGACTTCTTTGCACAACTTTTTATTTTCCTAATCATTTGTATGTTTTCCTTTAGTTATTTATGGAGCTTTATTAAACACAACCTAAACAAAAATCTAAAATCCTCTCACACAAATTTAGGTAGCAAAAAACCTTTAGATTCCATTATCATGATCACCGTATTAGTTCTTGTCAATTTGATTTATTTGTTGTTTATTTCAGTTCAATTTGCCTATATGCTAGGAGCATACAAAAATGGCTTACCCGCTGATGTTACTTACGCCGAGTACGCAAGAAAAGGTTTTTTTGAACTGCTGAGTGTAACTCTTATTAATTTTTCAATTTTGCTGATTGGAATCATTTTTAAACCGAAACAAACAAAACTTGTAGACAAAAGTTTGAAGACTTTACATTCTTTGCTTATTTTATCAACGATAGTTCTACTAGTGTCAGCTTTTCTGAGAATGTCACTTTATGAGGCTGCCTATGGGTTTACCTATCTGCGGATTCTTACACAAAGTTTTATGGTGTTACTCTTTGTTCTATTCATTGTGGCTCTGGCAAAAATTTGGAATGACCGAATTGGTCTTCGCAAATCATACATTGTTCTTTCTTTGATTGCCTATTTGATAGTCAATTTTGCTAATATTGATGCCTTAATCACAAAAAACAATATAGCTAGGTACAAAAAAACAGGAGAAATTGATATTCAATATCTACAAGAGCTATCCTTTGATAGTATGCCGTTTGTATTAGATTTATACAAGAAAACATATTACCCTCCTGACCTTATTTATTACTTTACCGATGTAAACAAAAAACTTACAAAAAATCAAAAGTGGCAGTCGTTTAATTTATCAAAGTGGAAGGCAAAAAAAGCCCTATACAATTCAATATTTAAGTAATCCAGTATTCATGGGAAAGTAGCGGAATTTCTTGTTTTTTAGGTTCATTTGGCTTTTTGGAATATTCGGCTTTGTGCAAAGTACCATTAATACAGGCTTTATGCTAAATATCTACTTTTTGGACAGAAAAGAGTTCATCAGGAAAGGCATCTAACAACGTAAAAACGTACTTATTATAACAAAACACAAACCTATAAACACTCATCAATACAAGACAAAAAGCTAATAATGGTCATAACTCGACGGTAACTGTACAAAGCAGGGTGTTCTGGTATGTTTCATCCTCCATTTTTCGAATCATGGCTTTTAACGCCTTTATACATCGATCAATAATGAACCTGAAAAGTACCATGGATACTGGGTATACGAGACAGCCACGACTAACAGCCTCGCTGTGACGAATGGTTCGAGTCTGCTTCACCAAAGGTTCACGGTGACACAGGGACTAAGTTATTTGCTCAGAAAACCTTTCCCTTTTGTGGTCATAAGCGGTTCGATATATTTTACCTTACGAGCCGGAGTG
>CAYOCN010000086.1:0-2800 GCA_964402525.1 uncultured Candidatus Saccharibacteria bacterium
ACGACCTATTCATTACCATGGAAGCCTTCTGCCACTGAACTAATCAGGCATTGACAAAGACCATTTTAACAATAGATATTCTGTTTAACAATTACTTGTATTATAATGCCTTAGAATAATTCACTAAAAAAGAAAAGGAGGAGCACATAATGCATGATGCTCATAGTGTGTTGAGATTTCGGGTGTTAGCTGTTTGTGATAGTTGTTCTCAGGTGTTTGGAGGTTCTTTACTTTTGAATGAGGCTAATCAAAGTATGATACCTCCTGATTCTTTGGAAGACTATGATTTAGTTTTACCCCTATGCGGAATACATACTAGATTTCTTCCTATTACCATGGAAACCTTCAAAATATATGTAGGTGTAGCTCAAGAGGATAATTTTGTAGGTACTTTAGTGTGTACAGATTTAGGGGATAGCGTGCGTTACGATGTACGTTTGACACTATCTAGATTAAAGGAGTTATCACAGAAAAAATTTGTTTATTAGGGTTGCCTAAAAAAGCTCTGGCTGGCATTATTTAATGTTATCCGGAGCTTTTTTTATATTCGCTAAGCAATCTGGTGGCCCGCTACGCGTGCACCCCAGCTTGCTAAGTTCGCTTTGCTCACTAAGCAATTTGGTGGTCCTCTTTGAGGACACCCCAATTGGCTAAACTCATTACATTCGTTAAGCCACTTGGTGCCGAGAGAGGGATTTGAACCCCCGTAGGTTTACACCGGCTGATTTACAGTCAGCTCCATTTGACCACTCTGGCATCTCGGCATACTTTGACACTTACTGGAGCCTGGAGAGAGATTCGAACTCTCGACCTGCGGTTTACAAAACCGCCGCTCTAACCAACTGAGCTATCCAGGCAACAAGATTCCTTATTCTACAGCAATTATACTATAGCACCAAGGTCATTCATGAATTCTATCATGTAGTATTATACTTTTTAACCCCTTTTTTCATTGACATCCTACCTTTGACTATGGTTTAATCTCTAATGCTATGTCAAGAATTTGTCAGATATGTGGAAAAGGATATTTAAAAGGAAATTTGGTGCCTCGTGGTGTCGGTAAACGTGTTACCCGTAGAACAATCATGCACCAACTCCCAAATTTAAGAATCAAGAGACTTGATTTTGGTGGTAGTAAAATAAAAGTTCAACTTTGTGCTTCTTGTTTAAAAAGACTTAAAAAAGATCAGATTATTCCTTCTAAGGCGTCTGCAGTAGCAAATAAATAACCGTTTTCAAAATCTTTCCAGTTTATAATAGCTTTTCCCTCTAATTGAAGTTTTTCTATTTGTAATTTTCCATTTACTACATCAGCCTCATATATCTTTATTTTTAGCTTTTTATTTACTGTGGGTTTAAATTTCATATTTTTTCCTAAAGTTTCTAAATATGTTTCCAAATCTTTAACAAAGGTCCAAGCAATGGGCCAAGAATTATAGGCGCGGATTTTTCTTTCTATTACTTCCCCTGATTCATCCCAATTAATCTGAGCATCTTCTTTAAATGTAAAAGTTTTGGTTGGAAAAGTTTTTGAATATGTATAAGATCCTTCCAGTTCATTTTGGGGTAGGGGATTGAGTTCATTTTTTTCACACTTTTGTAGGAAATTTAAAATATTGGATGCTGTTAAATCAAATAAATTTTTATAAAGAGTATCTGCGGTTTCTTTTGGAGTTACTGTGTACTCGATTTGATCTAGTATGTCCCCGCAATCATACTTTTTTGATACTGTTTGAAATGTTATTCCCGTTTTTTTATCACCGTTTATTAATGCAAATTGTCCAGGGCTAGAACCTCTGTACTTAGGCAATAAAGAGAAGTGAATGTTTATTAAATTATTTGTAAATAGTTCTAATATCTGACTTGGTACTATAAAACCAAAGTCTATTACCAACCCAATGTTCGGATTGGAGGACTTAATTTGTTCAATTACAATTTCCAAATTTTGATTTTTGAGATTTTCTATAGCAATACAAGGAATTTCATTTTTTTGTGCCCATTCCTTTATTAAGTTTTTTTGTATGTGTTGATCACGTCCTACTTTAACGTCTGGTTTAGTAACACAAAAAACAATTTGATGTTCTTTAGCCACTGTCTCTAGTACGGAGATCGACCTATTTGATGTGCTAAAAAAGGCAACCTTTGACATAGTTATCCTAACTTGGATGTATCAATTGAATACAACTTGTCTAATTCTTCTTCTGTGTAAAATTTTCCGGTCACTTTTTTGGTAAATAAAATACCATCTAGGTGATCTATTTCATGTTGAATTGTTCTTGCGAATAGTCCTGTAGCACTAAATTTAATAGATTCACCGTTTTCATTTAATGCTTTTACTTTTATTTTTTTAAATCTTTTAACTAATCCATATGTATCAGGAACACTTAAACATCCTTCCCAGTCCAAGGTAGTTTTGTTTGAATCCACGGTTATTTCGGGGTTAATTAAGATGTGTTCTGTTGCTTTTTCTTCTTCTTTTCCATTTTTGAATTCCACATAAAATTCTCTAACTACACATATTCTTTTGTTAAATCCTATTTGGGGTGCTGCTAAACCTGCTCCCATTGGATCTCTTTCAGCCACTACAGTATCTAATAAGTTTTGGACAATTTCTTTTACCTCCGAATCTATTTTAGTTACTCTTTCGGATTTTTTATCTAACGTTTTGTCAGGTATTGTCAGTATGTTTACAACGGCCATGTGTCTATTTTACCACCTAGAGGTTGATTTTATATAGGTTTAGTAATAAAATTCCGTCACAATTAACCAGCTAGAAAATAAAAGGAGAAACCCAATGTCC
>CAYOCN010000087.1:0-2773 GCA_964402525.1 uncultured Candidatus Saccharibacteria bacterium
CAATGACAAAAGGCAAGATCAGATATATCAAAAAACTGAAATATGCTCTTTTTTATTTAGAAACACTTATATAAGTGCGTACATGTGCAAATATCAATACCAGAAGTATGACTTTTAGTCGACACATTGGCCATTATTAAAAGCTTTTTTTAAGCTTTAGTATTCTTCTAATTCCCTAAAACAGCCTTAATAGCCTGTTGTTTAGTTTTATCAACAGAGTGTATAGCTTTTAAAACATACGTTTGTGTTTTTAAGCCTTGAACCACAACTTGTTCTTTTGATTGGTTATTTGAATTACTACGTTGATCTATAGTATAAACTTTTTTACCAGTCATATCGTAAATGTAAACAACAACAGGGCCAGTCACTTCAACAGTGTTTTTACCTAACACTCTAATTAGGTCTGTTTTTTGTTTTTCTCTATCAGCTATACCAACATAGCCACTACCCGTTCCACTAAGCGAAACTGGCTCAGTTTGATTGTTTGTAACTACATTTAAAGTTTGAGTGTAAAGAACTTCTTGTGAAGGATTAAACGTCACATCAATAGTACAAGACTCATTTGGTCCAAGAGGAAGGTTTGCAGTACAATCAGTTATTGATGATGAGAAAACCCCAGTAGCTCCTGTAGTATTTAGTGATGTAACATCAAGCTCCCCAGTATTTGTAACTGTAAAAGATAAACTAGGAGCAGGAGTAGTTCCAATTTCTACATCCCCAAAGTTTAAACTACTTGTTGATAATTCAATGTGTGCTGGAGAATCATAATTACCAGTTCCACTTAATGAGACTGGTAAACTTTGATTAGGAGTAGTTATAGTTAAAGTTTGTGTATAAAGAATTTCTTGTAATGGAGTAAAGGTAACAGATATTACACAAGATTCATTTTGAACTAGAGGTAGCTTAGACGTACAGTCAGCAGAAGAGGTAACAAATACTCCACTAGTACCAGATGTAGTTAAAGAAGTTACATCAGCTTCTCCAGTATTTGTTGCTGTAATATTTAAAGTAGACGAGGTGTTTACTTCAACAATTCCAAAATCAAGCATATTTGTAGATAAAACAATATTTGGAACTGTAATTATGTCGCCAGTACCACTTAAGGATACAGGTAAACTTTGATTATTTGTAACTACGTTTAAAGTCTGAGTATAAAGAATTTCTTGTAATGGAGTAAAGGTAACAGAGATCATACAAGATTCATTTTGAATTAGAGGTAGTTTAGACGCACAGTCTGCAGAAGAAGCAACAAACACACCACTAGTTCCAGTTGTAGTTAAAGACGTTACATCAGATTCCCCAGTATTTGTTACTGTAAAACTTAAAGTAGAAGCAGTGTTAACTTGCACTGTTCCAAAGTCTAAAGAATTAGTAGATAAAACAATATTTGCAGGAGTTGGAATATAACCAGTACCACTTAAAGCAACTGGTAGACTTTGATTGTTTGTAACAACATTTAATGTTTGTGTGTAAAGTATAGCCTGAGTTGGTGTAAAGGTAACAGCGATTGTACAAGCTTCATTTTGAATCAATGGTAGTTTCGCCGTGCAGTCACTAAAATTAGAACTAAAAACTCCGCTTGCGCCAGTAGTTGTTAACGATGTAACATCAGATTGTCCAGTATTTGTAACAGTGAAATTTAAAGAAGATGGAGTAAAATTAATTATTACTGTAGATTGCGGAATAGCGGAAGATAAAGTAATATTTGCAGGAGTAGCAATACCAGTTCCAGTTATATTTGCATTTAAAACACCAGCAGTTCCATAAACGTCAGTGTACGTAACAGTTAGCACAGCGTTATAAACTTGAACCGCCGTCGGGGCAAAAGTAATAGCAATAGTACAAGTTCCACCAGGTATTACAGTGTTGCAACCAGTCTCTGTACCTTTAGTAAATACACCAGTTAAAGTGCCTGTAGAAGTAATTGACGCATTAACTTGGCCAGTATTTGTAATTACAAGGTTTTGTGTATTAGACGACCCAACGTAAACATTTCCAAAATTTAACAAACTTGTTGTAAGGTTTGCAATAGCTGGAATTGCTTTACCATAGATCGATAATTTTTTAGTTTCAATATAATTATCGCCCCAAGTTGAGTTGCTGTTATAAGTAACAGTTAGCCATTGGTAAAATTCTCCAGAGCTTGTTGGAGCAAATTCAACATTTACATAACAAGAAGAATTAGCAGCTAAAGTGCTAGTACAAGTTCCACCAGAAGTACCAGGAAACGCTCCACCTTTAAACTTAAAAGGAGCAGGCATAGTTGCTGTTAAAGACGTTACAGTAGTACTTGTGTTATTTATAAGTTTTATTAATTGAGTTCTAGTTTCATTAACTTTAGTTTCACCAGGGAACGCATAATAAGGAATTTCAAATTTAACATTACCTTTTATTCCGTATGGAATTATTCTGTGAATACGTTTATTAGCTGGAATATCATATTGTCCATCCGGCATAAAATAAAACGTGTCATTAGTATCTAAAATTAATTGTTTAGGCCCATAAAATCTAGTTGTTGGACCTGAACCAGTAATGATGTTATTACCATCATAAAAACCACCAGCTAATTGATAAGCCATATTAGTTGTTGGGTTTATTTTGTAGATTATATGAGCCCATTTATCAGCAACTATAATATCACCTCTAGAAGTAACAGCAATAGAATCAGGTAGGCATCCACAAACATCAGCAGCGGGTTTGCCTGAATAAAAATTTGCAGGAGGGTTTATATCATTACAAAAGTCAGCAGTAGCACAATTTTGAGAATGTAGAT
>CAYOCN010000088.1:0-2762 GCA_964402525.1 uncultured Candidatus Saccharibacteria bacterium
TCTTAACGCTAAATATGTCATATTTATCATCAAGAGTGGGGTCTTGGCGTTCATTATGCCATTCTGATTACCAAATATGCTATCCCAACCGACAGGAATGCCATCCCAACCAACAGGAATGGCATAATTGGCGTTACGGATGGCATAATTACTACCAATTATGCCATAATTAGCCTTGCGGATGGGGGTAGAGGTGATAAATATGTGATTTTTGCTGACGAGAGTGGGTGGAAATGAAAAAAGCCCTTCATTTTTACACAACAAAGCTTTAAAGTTTTTATTTTAAGTTACTTTTATTCAAACGCAATGGATCATCATAATAGCATAGAGAAAAATCTACCGCCTGTTGTTGATGAAGTTTAACTTTAAAACTTCAAGCTAATTTCTTTTTGAATGAAAGAATAATAAGATAGTGATAGTTTCACTTATTGTAAAGCTATCACTATCTTATGAATTATTCGGTCTGTGATATGGTGTTGCAGTCCGAATTATTTGAAAACGTCGAGATTTCATTTAAACAGGAGTTTAAAGTTAATTATTTCATATTTATTGTTACGGATAGGGATAGGAGTACTTTCATGATAATTTCGATTATAGCTTTGAGTAATTATAATACAAACACTATTAATTATTACATAAATTGTTCAAAGAAGCTATATTCCACTTCGTATATTGTTTTTGGTTTTACTCCAAGTTCTACCATTTCAAACAACTCAACTAACTTTTTTCCATCAATAAGTTCTATTGGAGGTGCTCCATCTCTAGTTGCTTCGCGTTTTGCATCTTCAGAAAAAGTTCCTGTTGTAATAATAATACCTTTTTCAGCACGTCCTATCATTGCATTTCTAAAATCACCAACCTGAGCTCTTGATACTGTTCCTTTGTATCTTTTACATTGAAACAGAACTTTTATACTTACAAATGGATTTAATTCTAACGTTCCGTAGCCATCAATTCCTCCATCATGTGAAGCTTGAGTTACAACAACACTTTCAAAACCATGCTCTCTTAGCAACCTTTTACAAATATGTTCAAACCCATTAGGTGATACAGATTTTAATACTTCTAATAAATTGGGAGCAATTTCATGTTCAAGTTCTTCGGGCTCCTCTTCTTCTTGTCTTTCAATAAGTTTGTTTTCTGGTCTTGTCTTCTTTGCTTTTTGATGGATCTCAACCCATTTCAAAAAAATATCTCTAGAATTATCTATGTCTAAAAAAGTAGTTTGCCCTTTTTGAGAAATAGTCCATACTCCACGCTTTGAATCATCAAGCAACCCTTCCCACACTAAATATTGTCGAGCCCAAGCAACTTGATTGCTAAATCTTAAAATTCCAGATTTCATAGTTTCTTCACGTTGTTTATCCGGAATTTTTAAATCTTTAGCAATTTGGTCAACTATTTCTTTTGGTTTTCCTGAACCACCAAGTTCTCTTAAAGCATTTAAAAGTGGCCCAAACCATTGTACAAATTCAGCTTGGCTTGTTTTCTTTTTCTTATCAGTCATTTCTTTAAAATTAGTTTTTTTAGTATATTATTCCTCCACAAATATACAACTTATTCTTACTTCAAAAAACCCTTATACTTTCCGAAACAATTCTTATTTTTAAATCACTAATAATCAGAATCAGAATTACCATTTTAATAAGCAAAACCAAAGTACAAATTAGCTCCAGATTATTTTAATTTCGTATTTGGGAAAGTTGTCATCTTTTGTTATAACACTTAAATTTTCAACTATAGCCTGTAATATAATTATTCTGTCGAATGGAACACGATGGTGATATCCTAACGTTAATAATTTTTGGATATGGTCAAAACTTAAAAGAAGTAATTCAGGCAAACGCATATTAAAATTAACAACAGGATGTTGATAATTTTAATATACGTTTGCCCTCAAAATAAACTGAGAAAAAAGAATATTTATCGAATATTCTATTAATTTTGCAATACAAAAAACAAAAACAGTATATGAGGTTATCCATCAAAGATGCCAAACGATGTGTTGGCTGTCAGAGTTGTATGTTTGCCTGCACCAGACGAACAGGAAACGCCGGTTTATCCAATAGTTCCATAGGAATAAAATCTCAGGGCGGAATGTCGAACGGCTTTTCTGTGATTATTTGCCGTTCGTGCTATAATCCACCATGTGCAGCAGTTTGTCCAACAGGAGCACTTACCGAAAAACCACAAAGAGGTGTTATTTTCAATAGCTCTAAATGTATAGGTTGTGGTAACTGCAAAAATGCCTGTGTGGTAAAAGCTGTTTTCTGGAACGATACAGAGAATAAACCATCTATATGTGTCCACTGTGGTTATTGCGTTAAATTTTGTCCTCACAATGTTTTAGAAATGGTAAAGGAGTAAAGTTATGATAAATAAAGAAAATTACAGCGAAGTTTTATATATAGACCTTTCACATAAGAAATTCTGGATTAAAAACCGTAAAGATTTATTCGAGAAATACATTGGAGGAACAGGAGTTGCCACACAATTATTACATGAGGAATGTCCTGAAAACATTGATGCACTTTCTGAGGAAAATCCAATAATCTTTGCAGTAGGGCCTTTTACAGGTGTTTATCCGTTTGCATCAAAGACAATTGCCATGTTTAAATCGCCTCATACAGGAGATCTTGGCGAAAGCCATGCCGGTGGCAGAAGTGCCATTGCCATCAAAATGGCCGGTTATGGAGCTATCGTAATAAAAGGCAAAAGTGATATGCCCATATACCTGGTAATCAAAAAGCGAAGAGTTGAAT
>CAYOCN010000089.1:0-2728 GCA_964402525.1 uncultured Candidatus Saccharibacteria bacterium
AGAAAAGTGGTGTACCGGCGTTGAAAAACTTCCTAAAACCACAACTTTAATTTTGGATAAAACTCAAGATTATTTAAAAATTCTTTCTAAATCTTTTAAAGGTGAAACTTTATATTTTGATGACTGCGAAGATTGTGCCGAAAATACAGATCTTATAGGATCTTTTAATTATAAAAATGTAAATGCTGCTGTAAAAGTAGCAGAGCTTTTAAATTTTAATAAAGCAGATTTGATGGAATCTTTAAAAACATTTGATGTGGCGTATGGAAGAGGAGAAATAATTCCTTTTAAACATAAATCTTTTCAAATTTTCTTGGCAAAAAATCCTGCAAGTTTTGACCACAACATAGAAATGGTTGTGGAAGGTGATGTAACACCTGATACATTACTTTTTATTTTAAATGATAATATTCCAGACGGTCGTGATATTTCTTGGATTTTTGATATTTCGGCAGATGTTTTGTATAAAGCTTGTTTAAATAAAAACATTTTTATAACAGGTACTCGTTGTTTTGATATGGCTATTAGGTTGCACTATGCAGGAATTGATATTCCTAAAGAATTTATTTCTCCTGATTTAAATAAAACTTTAAGTCATATAACAAGTTCTTCCGATGCTAATTCTGTTTTAGTTTTACCCAACTATTCGGCAATGCTTTCTTTTAGAAAATTATTGTTGGGGAGGAGTATTTTGTAATGGCTAACAAATTAACGATTGGTTATTTCTATAAGAGCCACCTTAATTTATATGGTGATACCGGTAATGTTGAAATTTTAAGTTATAGAGCTTCCCAAAGAGGTATTAATGTAGAAGTGTTGCCCTTAGATATAGATTCGTCTTTAACCTCTGTTGTTATGAAAAAAATAGATATTGTATTTATGGGTGGTGGCCCCGATTCTTCTCAGAAAGATGTTTACGCTGATTTACTAAATAAAAAAGGTGCCTATTTACGTGACTTTATAGAGAATGATGGTGTGGGTTTATACATTTGTGGTTCTTATCAATTACTTGGAAATTATTACAAATCTTCTGACGGCGACATACTAAAAGGTTTAGAAGTATTTGATTGTTACACTGAGCACTTTGGTCCAAAAAAGCCACGTTGTATTGGAAATACTTCTGCCCTTATTTCTAAAGATTTATTGCAAGATGATTATTTTAGAAGTGTGAATATTTTAAATTTAAAGACACTTGTTGGTTTTGAAAACCATGGTGGTCGCACATTTTTAGGTGAAAAAGCCAAACCTTTGGCAACTATTGTTCACGGCCACGGTAACAATTCTAAAGATAAAACCGAAGGGATTGTTTACAAAAATTCTATTGGAACCTACTTTCATGGTCCTGTTTTGTCTAAAAACCCACACCTTGCTGACTTTTTAATAGCAAAAGCTTTAAATCGTGTAGATTTATTGCCCTTAGACGATTTCTTAATTTTAACTGCTCACACTGCCCTCATTAACAAAAAGAATTGATGTTAAAAAATTTAACAAATTCTAAATTTATTTTTTATGTATTGATTTTTTTGTTGCCTGTTAATTTAGGTAAACATTTTGTATTTCCTGATTCTCATGTTTTGGGGTTGCTAGTGGATTATCGTGTTCCCACTGTTTTTGTTCAGGATATTCTATTAATTTATTTATTATTTTTGTGGCTTTTTAAGGATGGTTTCTACAAAAAACTTTCCTCTGTGTTTTTTGATTTTTTACCTGATATTCGTTTTAAATTTTTAATATTTTTTTTATTTTGTGTTTTTTTATCTACGATTGGTTCCTTTTCTTTTTTGGTTTCTTTGTGTGCTTTTTTACGTTTAATTCTTTATAGCTTTTTAATTGTTTTTGTTAAAACAACTTTCTCTCTTTCTTCTTTTGATATTTTTGTGTTTTTTAACGATGTTAGAAAAGTATTATTTTTTCCATTTTTGTTTTTATGTGTTTTAGGAATATTTCAATTTATAAATCAATCTTCTGTTTTTAATAATTATTTGGTTTTAGGTGAGCAACCTTATACTTTTTCTACCCGTGGTATTACTCATGAAAGCTTCTTTGGTTCTTCTAAAGTTCCTTCCTATGGATTGTTTAGGCATCCCAATGTTTTTGGTTCTTACCTTAGTATCTTTTTAATTTGGTTGCTACCTTTAAATCCTTTTATCTTTTTTGTTGTGGGAATTGGTGCTTTATTATTAACAGGCAGTATCTTTTCGTGGATATCTTTTGCTTTTGGAATACTATTTTTGATCCCTTCGCCTGTTTTTAGACGTTTACTAACTTTGGGTGTTTTTTTATCTTTTGTGTTTTCTTTTTTTCTTCCTTCTTTTTTACCTTTAGCTTTTAAGGAAAATATTTTTGATATATCTTTTTTGCGTAGAGCTTATTTATTAAATTCTTCTTATAACATTATTTCAAAACACTTTTTGTTTGGGGTAGGGTTTAACAACATAACTTCTTTTATTGAAGAAGGTTTCACTCCTTTGCGTTCTGTTAGATTTGTTCAGCCTGTGCATAATATTTTTGTTTTGATATTTGCTGAAAGTGGGTTTTTTGCTTTTGTTTTCTTTTTATTGTTTTTAGGTTTCTCTTTCAAAAGTATTTCTAAGCATGTTTTTTTCCCGGAATTATTTTTAAAAATATCCTTACTTCAAATAATATTTTTATCTTGTTTTGATCATTATTTTCTAACAATCCACCAAACTCAACTTATATTGTGGCTTGTATTGAGTTTTGTATTTTT
>CAYOCN010000090.1:0-2678 GCA_964402525.1 uncultured Candidatus Saccharibacteria bacterium
CCACCCAAGAAAGTGAGACTTGAGTATTGCCGGCGGTTGGAGTAAGTCCCGTCGGCGCATCGGGGAAAGCAGGAGCAGCATTTTTATATGGATGATTAGCTGGCAAACTGCCTTGCAATCCCCATTTCCAAGCCAAATATCCTTGGACCTTTGCGGCATCTGTATCAGATAACGCACTGGTAAAAAGAATGTTTTCTCCAATCCAACCATACATACCTGAATCGGCAAGATTAAAATCATTACCTATTCGACTACGTTGAATATTTTGATTAGCTGAATTAGTAGTGCCTGTTACATAGGTATTACCATTTAGTGAAATTTTTGCCGCCGTTCCATTACGTTGAGCATCCACCAACCCCCATGTATCACTAAAAGCCCCGGTGGTTGCAGCGACAGCATCGTTTCTATAAAGGGCCACACCGGTTGAGGCACCATAAGTAAGGAGTATACCTTGAGTATTGCTGTAATCTTGGATGTTATTTTGAGCAAAAGAAAATAATCTGCCATATACAGCATTTCCCCCATTGTTTTTGTTTCGATGAACACTAAACATGTGGAGGGTGTTCCCAGAATATTGGAACGATGTGTTAGATAAATATTGTGTGCCTGGACCAAAAGCCGCTCCGGTGCTATAAAACTTTATTGCCCTTAATCCGTTCTGAACATTTGTTTCGTAGGTAGGCATTTGGGTAGATTCAGAAAAATTATGTCCATTATCACTTTTATCATCCCACCGATTGACATTTGAACCGCTTAGACTGACGGTGCTTGGGTCCGATGCGTCAAGCCAAATTGTTGGAGGTGTTCCCATGCTCGCTGGTGTCCAGAGCGCGGCGGAAGCGATGTGTATATTAAAACCCCAAAAATTAACAACGATAAATACAAAAAGCAAAAAGATTGAGAAAGCCTTTTTTGTTTTGTCCTTCCGTATCCTTTGGCGAAGAAAGATTTTTATTAGTTTATCTGTCAAAACTAAAACAGACATACATTTATTATAACATACTCTTTATTAAAAATTTTTACTAAACTTATTATTTTAGCTTTTTAAACCCATAATCTACTTCCCCTTTGCAAAGGGGAAGAAATCTTTATAGTAAATTCAAAAGGAATATTTTTAATATTATCAATTAAAGAATGTTGGGATGTGTCCTGACGATTCCAATGATAAGTATTACATATAACATTCCTGGGCTCCATATACCCCCTATCATCAATTATAAGCGATATTTAAACGGTTCCCCATCTATTTATAAACTCCCATAAAGGTATAAACTGATTTGTTAGATTTTGCTTTGTGTCCACAAATTATTGACTCTTACTATAAGTTGTTATATAATAATAAAAAAGTAATATTCAAACTTATCCTTCAGTCATGAAAATGTTTAACGCCAACGAGGTAAAAGACCTTGTATTAAAAAGCCCTATAAAAGAAATAAGGGGTAATTTTCGTTTTAATCTGCCCAGTAATGATTGGGACTTCGGAGTTGGAGCCGAGACTTTAACCAAACAACTTGATGATCTTGAAAATTTCTTAAAAGAAAGCAAGCCATGGGCTTTATTTGAAACTGAAAAAGGTGAAGGGTTAGGAAAATTTGTAATCGAATATGATATGTTTGACGGAGACCCCCCTAATTATCTTAAAAGTGAGTATTTTTTTGCTGTCCCGCTTGAAAATGGGGATTCATTGCTTGTCTCATTGCAGATTAATGCTGGTTGGCCATATTATGAAGGCGGTGGTAAATTTTCAATATCACTCAACCTTGATTAAATCATCCCGCTTTGCAGAAAGGAAACCGCCTTTCGTTATGCAAGGCGGGTTTTCTTTTTTTTATTTATTTACTTTCTTTTTTAATCAACACCAATTTTTCAATTCTTTTCATCTTTTTAATCCGCGATTCTTCCTTGGATGCGAGCGACCTATCTTTAAATTTCTTTGTATAGACCAAATGAACCGGCCGACGAGAGGAAGTATACCGGGCGCCAAGCTTCGAACCATTGTGCTCAATGATCCTTCTTTTTAAATCAGTCGTAATGCCCGTGTATAACGTTTTATCTGCACATTTTAAAATATAAAGGTGATACATTTAATTTAAATTAACCAAAAGAAAAAGTTGTAATTTCAGACATAAATTTTAAAGTTCTGTATATTTTAGATGTTTGCCTTTAGCTTTTTTTATTGGATATTTTTCTATATTCTTTTTTAATTTTTTTTCAGAAGCCTTAATTATATCAATTTTTAAATCATGACTCATAAGTAAAACCCAGTAAAAAACATCAGCTAATTCTTCTCCAATGTGTTCCTTGTGAGTTTTTATATATTCCTCTATTTCTTCTTTGTTTTTCCATTGAAAATGTTCTAATACTTCAGAGGCTTCGAGTGATAAAGAGATGGCCAAATCTTTTGGGCTATGAAATTGTTTCCAATCTCTTTCTTTGTTAAACTTAACTATTTTTTTAGTTAAATCACTCAATTCATTCATATATAAAGTATACCACTTAAGGCTTATTTTATAAAGTTTTAAAAGTAACAAGACCGGTCCTTGCTATAATGTTTTTAAAAACACCACTTTATTCTAGGTGGTGTTTTATTTTATTTCCTCTGACTAAGACAATCACCGCTACTAACGAATTAATTAGACAAATATAAATTGGGAAAGAAATAAGGACAAAATTCCATT
>CAYOCN010000091.1:0-2648 GCA_964402525.1 uncultured Candidatus Saccharibacteria bacterium
TGGTTTACCCGAGCACATTAAAGGTTCTATACAAATGGTCATACCAGTTTGTAACAAAGCTCCACTTTTTACAGACCCATAGCAAGGAACATCGGGAAACTCGTGCATACTAGTTCCAATACCGTGTCCTGCATAATCACGTAAAACATCAAAACCCTTGGATTTTGCGGTTTTATAGATTACATCTGATATTATACCCGTTTTTATGCCATTTTTCACCTTTGAGGCTGCGGCATACAAAGCTTTCTCTGAAGTTTCCAAAAGTGTTTTGCGTTGAAACGAAATATTTCCGACACCCACAGCAAAAGCAGAATCAACATGCATGCCATTTAAGCTTATAGTAGTGTCTACATTAACCAAATCTCCATCTTTAATAATCTTTCCTTTTTTGGGAAAACAGTGCACAGATTCGTTGTTAATACTTAAACAAAGTCCAGTTGGAAAAGGCGGCAACCCATAAGGTCCATATCCTTTACAAGCCGGAATTACACCATATTCTTTAGTTAACTTAATAAACAACTCCTCTAAATCAAGAGATTCAACCCCTGGTTTGATATGTTGCTTTATTTCGTTTAGAATCTTGGCTAGTAGTTTTCCTGCCTCACGCATTGTTTGTATTTGTTGAGGAGTTTTAATGAGATCTCCTCTGCGGTTTGTCATGGTGTTTATTATACTATGAAATCAATTAATTCCTCTATATCAAAAGGAATATTAGTATCTATTACTTTTATGGGTATCGAACTTATATTTAGTTCTTCTTGATTATTACTATATTCTTTATAAAATTCATCTTCAGTTAGATGGGTAAGTTTATTCTTACTACGTTCCCATGCTACCTTTGGTTTTGTTAAAAATTCTATAATCGTTATTTTATTTGGGGGTACCGTACATTTTATATATATATTTTCTAAAGTTATTTTTAAACCACTTTCTTTTCTCCAAGGTTGTGTCCAAATAACATTTATATCCCTATTAAGAGCTTCTAGTGCAGTTATTAAATTAAATCTATATTTAATATTTTTTAATCTATCTGTGGAAGGGTATTTATTTTTAAATTCAATAAATTTTTCAGATAAAATATCTATATCGTCTGGATCAATAATAATACATTTTGTTATAGCTTGAATTTTTCTAGCATAAAAGGTTTTCCCAGATCCAGGTATTCCTCTAAAAAAGGTAATATAACTCATTTTTGTAGAGTTAAACCCTCATAACCACCAACGCATTAGTATTTCCGGGGTCTTTCCACTGCTTTCCATGAACAATCAAAATATTATCGCCTTCTTTCAAGGTTCCATCACGTAATAAATCAAACGTTAAATTGTTAGGAAAAGAGAAGTTTCCGGTAGGAAAGCTCATTAAGTAAGGAAATACTCCATAAGTCATTGTTAATGTTTCTACAGTTTTTGAGTTTTCACTTATGGCTATTACAGGTATTTCTGGGCGATAACTGGCTAAAACTCTTGCGGTGTAACCTGTTTCGGTGAAAATTAAAACTTTATCAATTTTAATACCACTATTTTTATCTAACATTGATAATGCAGCTTTAACAATGGCGTGAGATTGATCAATGGATTCAGGAACAAAATCAGCAAGTTCTTTGTGATCTTCGTTAAATCGGGCGATTTTACGCATACATTCCACCGCTTTAACTGGATAGTTTCCTGTGGCGGTTTCTTCAGAAAGCATTACGCAGTCGGTTCCGTCTAATACAGCATTGGAGACATCGGCAGCTTCGGCGCGTGTTGGAAGAGGATTTCGTACCATGGATTGCAACATTTGTGTGGCAACAATTACAGGTTTACTTTTGTCTCTACATTTTTTAATGAGTTCTTTTTGCATGAACGTAAGTTTTTCAATAGGAATTTCTATTCCTAAATCCCCACGTGCCACCATAATTCCATCAGCATGTTCAATAATTTCGTCAATGTTGTCTAAACCTTTTTGATTTTCAATTTTCGCAATTATTTTTACATCAAGATTTCGTTTTTTAATTTCTTCAACAAGAATTTCAATGTCTTTTTTAGTTCTAGTAAAGGATAATGCTACAAAATCAACCTTAGTACTGGCGGCCATATCTAATTTATCTAAATCTTCATCAATTAATGAAGGTAAATCAACATCTACACCAACCAAATTTAATCCTTTTCTGTGTTTTATAATGCCATCTTGGTGAGATTTTGCCACTATTAATTCCTTTTCTAGTTTACGTAATACTTCAAAGGTTAAAAATCCATCATCAATGCTAAACAAATCGCCAACCGATAAAGATTCTAAAACAGTTTTGTGAGCAATTCTTACAAATTTTTCTATTCCTACACCTTTTTCAAAAGTGGAAGCAAATGTTATTTCTTCGTTTTCTTTTAAAGAAATTTCTTTTCCATCAACAGTTTCAATTCTAATTTCAGGTCCTTGTAGGTCTATTAAAATTCCAATGGTGATTTTAAGTGATTCTGCAACTTTTTGTACTCTATTAATACGTTCCATGTGCCATTCAGGAACGTTGTGTTTCATGTTGAATCTAAATACGTTTACTCCATTATTAATTAGTTTTTCGATTATTTCCTCAGAGTCAGAAGCAGGTCCAATTGTGGCTATGATTTTTGTGAGTTTACCGCTATGCATAAACTTAATAATAGCAGATTTTA
>CAYOCN010000092.1:0-2631 GCA_964402525.1 uncultured Candidatus Saccharibacteria bacterium
CAGTGTCATCATCTTTCAGCATTTTGCCTCTAAATATCAATGCAATTTTTTTATCTTCAGGTATAGTTATCCCTTGCTTTTTAAGCTCATCAATAAACCCATCTTTAATTTCCTTGCATTTTGTATCACCGTTACAATTCAGTTGTATACTTATAATCTTATTACCGAAAGCATTGTTACATCTCAGTGTCAGAGCAAAGTAATAATGTCCTAATCTAGCAAAGTTAAAATGTCCTCTTTTAAATTTAAAAATGAGGGCAAAAATTATGGCTATAAAGGGGTTAATTACTATGAGTCAAAAAGAGGTATTGAAATTGCAAGTAATGGAAAACTTAAAAAATAAAAAAATAAGTCAAAGCCAAGCCAGCAAAATTTTAAAAATAAGTTGCCGTCAAATAAGACGACTTATAAAAAAATATAAACGAGATGGTGCCGAAAGTTTAATATCTAAAAAACGCGGCAAACCTAGTAATAATAGGATTTGTGAAGTAGCAAAGATAAATATTTTAGAAATTATAAAAGAAAAATATTCAGATTTTGGGCCAACATTTTTAGGAGAAAAATTATTCGAAATTCATGGAATAAAAGTATCAAAAGAAAGCTTAAGGCAACTGATGATAAATGAGCATATTTGGAAAGCAAAACGCGCTAAAAAAGCTCAGATTCACCAGATGCGCGAACGAAGGAGTTGCTTTGGAGAACTGATACAAATTGATGGTTCGCCGCACGATTGGTTTGAAGGTCGTGCCAAAAAATGTTGTTTATTGGTTTTTATTGATGATGCCACCGGAATACTTGTAAACCTAAGATTTGAAGAAACGGAAACGACAATCGGATATTTTAAAGCAACGAAAGGATACATAATGAAATATGGCTTGCCAATGGCGTTTTACAGCGACAAACATAGTATTTTTAGAGTTAATATGCCAAATAGCGAGGCAACAACACAATTTGGACGTGTTGCACAAGAATTAGGAATTGAAATTATTTGCGCTAATAGCCCACAAGCGAAAGGACGCGTAGAACGAGCCAACGGCATATTACAGGATCGGCTAGTAAAAGAAATGCGGTTACGAGCAATAAGCGACATGGCGACAGCAAATGCTTATTTGCCAGAATTTATTGAGCAATATAATAAAAAATTTGCAGTTGAGCCAAAAAATAGTGCTGATGCGCATGTGAAGTTGAGTGGTAATGAAAATTTAGAACTCATTTTTTGTTTTAAAGAAGATAGGGTGCTATCTAAAAATTTAGAATTAAGCTACTACAACACCATGTATCAAATCAAAACTAAAGGTAGCGGATATTGCCTACGGCATGCCAAAGTCACTATTTGCGAAGATTTAGAAGGAAAAATAACAATAATTTACAAAGGTGAAAAATTAACTTTTAGCTGTTATAAAAAACAAAAAAAGACTGCGGAAATTGTAGAGGCAAAAGCATTAAATGATAAAATAGATTCTATTGCTAAAAGGAGTTACAAACCATACAAACCGATGGAAAATCATCCGTGGAAACAATATAAAATAACTAAGCCTTTACCAATTGCACCAATTCCATTATTGATTGGAAGTTAAAAATATGTGGTATTTTAAAAACACATGTTAATTTAAATTAACAAACATACGAGCACCGGAGGTGCATAATAGTTCAAAAAGCCCAGGGGCAGCTCGTACTCGAGCGCATCCCTGGGTAAAGAACGCACACAACAAATAGCCCTGAAGGGGCGGAATGAAAGCAATATAGAGCAATTATTTTATATCGCCCTTACAGGGCTAAAATTATAGTTACATACCAAACCCAGGGATGCGCTCGCGGTGCTCGCTGCCCCTGGGCTTTCTGAACTATTGCGCCACGTTGTGGCTGCGGGTTTGTTGTGTTTTATATATTTTTATCCACTTGAAATTTAATACTCAAGTACGTGATATTTTATATTTATGGGGTGGTGCTTATGCATCATATTTTAATAAATTTTAGCCAGAAAAAGTCCTGAATATTTTTAGCAAAAGCGGACATTTTAACTTTGCTAAGAAGCGGACATTTTAACTTTGCCTTGACAACGGTGGTGTGAGAGTTGCGCCTTGAAAGCGCATAGAGTACAGTGGATTGAAATATTCACCTTGGTAAAGCTTAGCCAGCAGCCAAGTACCGAGTCTTACGTGATAAGCAGTAATGTGTGTTACGGAGCCCCCCCAGGGCAACCTCATTATAATTTAACGAAAATTTAAGATAAATAACTGGAAAAATAAGCGATAATATGATAATTCGACCTTTTAATTAAATATTAAGAGGCTCGAAATGAAACAGACTGAACAAGAATTAATTGGTTTTATAGATTTTTTCAAAAGCATACCGGACCATAGGATAGAGCGGAAAAAATTGCATAAAGTTGAAGAGATCTTATTATTAACCTTTTGTGGCGTGATCGCAGGTTGTGATGGTTGGGAAGACGTAGAAATTTTTGGTAAAACCAAAATTAATTTTTTAAGAACACATTTACCATTTAAAAATGGAGTGCCGAGTGATGACACACTCAGAAGATTTTTTAGAGCATTGGACCCAAAAATATTCGAATTATGCTTTATTGATTGGGTAAAATCATTTCAATTGGATTTAAAAGCGAAGGTAATA
>CAYOCN010000093.1:0-2612 GCA_964402525.1 uncultured Candidatus Saccharibacteria bacterium
AAACAGAAGACTCCTAAACAAAAAACAAACAATTTATGCATAATAAAGCTCCATAAAGTATTAAAACTGGACTTAATTATACTATACGGAAGTTTTGGAGCGGGCCAATTAAAGTGGCGGGTTTGGGCCAATTAAAATGTCATGTTTATAATAAAAAAATAATTCGACTTTTGTAAAGCCAAAACTATTTTTTTTCTCCTTTCTTTTTTGTTTCATTAAATTCTGTAACTCTAAAACTTGTATTATCAGCAATTTGAAGATGTAAAACATAACTATGATGAACGAGCCTATCTACGGCTGCTACCGTCGTTTGTTTGTCCTTAAATATTTGATCCCACTGTGAGAATGCAAGGTTTGTTGTAATCATTACAGAGCGTCTTTCATATTGGTTTGCAAAAAACTGAAATAATAAATCAGTGGCTTGTTTTTCAAATGGAATATAACCAAGCTCATCTAAAATTATTAAATCAAATTTCTCCATTTTTTTAAAAAACTTGTTTAAACCTAATTGTTGATTAGCCTCTTGCATTTGATTAATAAACTGGCAAACATTGCAAAAATAAACTTTGTACTTTTTTAAGCAAAGCTCTCGGCCAATAGCAATAGCCAAGTGTGTTTTACCAGCACCACAAGCTCCAAAAAGTACAACATTTTTAGCTGAATTAGTAAAATGACCTTCTGCTAATTCAAAAATTGTTTCCTTCTTTATAGTCGGTATCTTAGCAAAATTAAAAACATCCAGCGTTTTAGTTGTTCCAAAATTAGCCTCCTTTAATCTTGTTTTTACTAAACTGTTTGTTCTTCTTAAAACTTCTAATTCTGTTAATGTAGCTAAATAAGTTGAATAAGATGATTTTGCTTTTATTGCACGTTCAGCTTCTTCAACATAATTACTTACAAATGATTGTAAACTCAATTGTTTTAGATTTAACTCTAATGTAGTTGTTGTCCGCATTCTTTTAATCCTCCTGTTTTTGTTTGAAATATTATTGCATCGTAGCAATCAAGTGATGGCGTAAGTGGCTGTAAAAGGCTTGTATCGTAATTTATTTGTTTAATTTCTGGATGTAAAATATTTGTTATTCCGGTGGAAGTTGGAAGCATATTTGATCCTAACAAAAGACTAATAGCTGCTTCTATTTCTAAAACAGTCTCTGTTTTACATAGTTTTAAACATTTAAGATAATTTTTATTATCAGGGTACTGACTATAAAAATCCCGAAATATATCAGTTGGAAAAAATGCGTCTTTATGTTTGTAATAAGTAAATGCTCCAGGCTTTTTAAGCATCTCGTCAATGTGGTCTCTAAAATCAAGAGCAGGCTCTCTTTTATTTTGATTATATATTTTTCTATCGTGCTCTTTTATTTTTATGCCATTACAAAAAAACTCTATTTTATTATAGTAAAATCTAACTTCTAAAGTTTTATATCTATACTCAGATGGAATTGAATATCTTGTAGCAGCCAATCTAATAAAACCATATTTGTTAACGCTGTGAACTTCAGTTGTAAAACATGGAAAAATAGCTAAAGGTAAAGGAAGCAATGTTGATCTTTCATTTTCTATTTTCTCTTTTTTAGGTAAATTAAATTCTTCTAATTTTAATGACACATAGCTTTCCCACTCTACATCGTCTTTAAATATCTTTTTATTTATGGATATTTCATAACGTAAAAAATCTTTAAAATGTTTATTAATAGATTCTACACTACCTTTTTCGTTACCTTTGCCGGGATTACAAAAACTTGATTTAAATTTGTAATGCTGCGCAAGCTCATTATAGCGATCTGTTGTAACTCGGTGTGATTGTAGTATCTTTTTTACAACAGGACTTAAATTATCAAGCCTATATGTTTCTGGGACACCACCAAAGTAATTAAAACTATCAACAGTTCCTTGTGCAAATGATTCAAATGTTTGATTATCAAAACTTTTTGCAAAACTGCCACTACTGTTTTTTAATGTCGTTATCCATAACTGTTTTCTTTCTTCTCCACTAATAAATAGAACATCAAAAGCAGTAAAATCTCCTTCTGCCATTTTGCCTGCTGGAACTTCTTGTTCAAAATAAAGTTCTTTCCTTTTTATTGATTCTCTTAATTCTTGCGTCTTTCTAGACACTGTTCTACGGCTACCCTTGTAACCTAATTTTACAAGATAATTATAAATATCCTTGCTGCGTGGTTTTAAAGTCACTTCCTTATCTTTGAATATTTTTAAAATATGATCTTCAAACTCTGCAAATGGATCTTCTTTACTTGGCTTTTGCCTTTTATATATTGGAAGTTTGCCTGTTTTCAGATACCTCTGCACCGTCCTTAACGACCTGCCAGTCAGTTTTGCAATTTCTTCTTGTGTATATTTCTCATTTCTTAACTTGATTATTTTTTGAAACTCTGCCAATTTAATCACCTCTTTTACCTCCTAATTTTCGACAAACTAGGGGTATTAGTTTTTTAAGGGATAGACCAGCAAAACTGGCTATCCCTTTTTTACTATTTAGAATGTGACATTTTAATTGGCCCGGAAGGCGTCAGATTAATTGGCCGGCTCCAGATCGCAATGGCTTAACAAATAATAGTAAACGAAGACGTAGTTTTAAAGCAGTT
>CAYOCN010000094.1:0-2583 GCA_964402525.1 uncultured Candidatus Saccharibacteria bacterium
TATTAAATTTCCTTCGTACCCATTTTTTCCGCGCAGCGCCGGACCAATATAAACTGGAACTATTTTTATTTGTGAATATTCTTCTGAAATATCTGCAAGTTTATCATGAAATCTTCCTATAAGTCCGTTTTTTGTTACCTGATTTTCGGGGAAAAAGCAAACTGCAGCCTTTTCCGCCAACGCTTTTTCTATTTTTTTTATAAACTCTGCATGTGCTTGGAATGTTTTTTCTTGAGGTTCTTGTATACATTTTAAAATTTTTAAAACAAAAGAAAACAAAAACGATCTGGTCTGTTTCGGAATTATGTAATAGGCATTTCTTTTGCACGCAAACGCGATAAACAAAGGGTCTATTGCCGAGGTGTAATTTGACTCAAAAATCACTGCTTCATTTTCAGGAATATTTTCAAGTCCAAAAATCCTGATTCTATAAAAAAACCTGACAAAAATAAAACAACATATTTTAAGTAAATACTTAGACATATCAACCTAACAACACACCATTCCGTCTTTTACAAAGTAGTTAGTGGATTTTTCAAAGTAAGACTCTTTTTGAACTTTTGAAAAAGTCAAAAACACCTGACTAAACCTTCCTATAGTTTTGTAAAAAGCATCCTTGGTTTTTGTATCAAGCTCGCCACTAACATCGTCAACAAGAGCAATGCTCGCCTGCCTATCTTTTTCCGTCATTATTTCAGACTCCGCAAGCTTCAAACACAAAGATGCAATACGGCACTCGCCTACAGACCCGAATGACTTCAAACTCCTGTTATTTAGATACAACTCTACGTCATCCAAATGCGGCCCCAACCCTGAATAACCTTTTTTAATATCTTTTTGCCTCTCCCGACCCATTTGATGTAAAATGTAATCCCTATTGGAATCCTCAAATTTAATGCGAGAAAAGTATTTTATCTTCAGAGAAAAATCATTCCCTTTTATTTCCTTAATGATTTTGTCCGCTTTTTCCTCAAGAAGAGAAATAACCCTATATCTTTCAAGAAATATTTTTTCCCCGTAAGAAGCTAGCACTGGTTCATAAGATTCTATAACTTTTAAATCCTTTTCTGCAAGTCTGAGCATAAAATTACGGGATTTTAGGGCCACCACATAATTCTGCAAGTCTGAAAAGTAGTTTTTATTCAGCAATGAAATAAATATGTCAAGATTTCTTCTTCTGGTTTTAGCCGTACCTGTTATGAATTTTATATCTTCATGGCTAAAAACAATAGGCTTTATCAACCCTATGAAATCGCTTGATTTTTTTACCGACATCTTGTCTATTTTTAAAAACTTTTTGTCAAAATTTTCAACTTCTATTAATCTATTCCATTTTTCTGATAGCAGTTCTGCTCCCAAATAAAAACCAGTTGTACCGATTTTTTTTAAATCATCTATACAACTGGTTCTAAAAGATCTTAAAAAGGAAAGAAAATATATTGCTTCCAGTATATTAGTCTTTCCTTGTCCATTCTCTCCTGTCAGAATATTTATTTTCCCCTCAAATTTTATATCCTGACCCTGATAGTTTCTAAAATTAGATAAAATCAACCGTTCTATCATTTACTTATTGCGCATGGGCATTACAACGTAAAGAAAACCATCTTCGTTTGATAGCGCTACAGCGCCACCGCCTTCGTTCATTTTTATAGTAACATTGTCCGAATCAATATGTTCTAATGGCTCTCTTAGAAATATGGGATTGAAAGAGACTGTAACATCGGTTCCATCATATTCTATTTCCATAAAATCGCAGCTTTCTCCGAATTCAGTACTTACCGCGCTCATTTCAAGTTTGTTTTTAGAAAAAACCACTTTTATAAAACAGTTTCTTTCGGAAACAACTGTCGATACCCTTCTTAAAATGGATAGAAAATCTTCTTTTTTTACATTAATGTTTTTAGAAAAAGCTATCGGTATAGCTTGCCTGTAATTAGGATAATTTTCTTCAATTATTTTAGTAGTCATAACCGTAGCATCATCCATAATGAAATTTACAAGGTTAGTTGAAATTTCTATCCTCACCGAACCTGTTTTTCCTAATAGTTTTCCAAGTTCTTTAGCGCTTTTTATAGGAATAATAACATTGCCATCAGCACCTGTAAAATTTTCAAGGCTTCTCTCAACGAGAGCAAGTCGCCTTCCATCCGTTGCCACGCTAGTAAGATTATTTTCATTTGTGCTTAACAGTATTCCATTCAGTTGTTTTCTGGTCTCATCTGGTTTTACTGCGTAAGATATAGAATTAAGAACTCTTGATAATTCATTTTGATTTATAGTGAAACTTCTTATTACTGAACTTTTATCGGGTGCAGGAAAATCATCAGCCGGCAAGCCTAAAAGTTTAAAATTTGCGTTGCCATTTTTTATCGTCATATGATTTTGATCTGTTTCCAGGTAAACTTCATCTCCCAACAATTCCCTGGCAATTTCAAAAAACTTTTTAACAGGTAATGTTGTTTCTCCAGACTCTATTACTTCGGCATTTATTTCCTTTTTTATGCGTATATCCAAATCTGTAGTTACAAGAATAAGTTTATTCTCTACGGCTTGCATAAAAACATTACTTAATATTTGTAATGT
>CAYOCN010000095.1:0-2556 GCA_964402525.1 uncultured Candidatus Saccharibacteria bacterium
CATCAGTTTATCAAGCACCTCAACCACAACCTCAAGTTTCATCACAACCAGTTCATCATGCTTCGCCAGTTTCTTCTATAAGTTCTGGTCCTTCTGTTGGTATGTCTTTTGATATGTCGGCCATTGAAGGTTTAACTTCTGAGGGTGTTGCCCAAGAATTAGTGCAAGGTATGATTCAAAAAATGTCCGAAATTGCCCAACATGCCTTAGCTGTTAAGAAAAAAACCGGTTATGATGTTTGTACTGTTGTTGGTAACAACAATTCTCAAATGTTAGTTTTCAATACTGCTCAAACAGTTGAAGCTCCCTATATTACAAGAGTTGGAAAACAAAGTTCTATGAAGGTTCACTTGTTTGCTGCAATGACTACACGTGGAAATATTGCTATTAGAGTTCCTTCCGTTTTAAGAACCAAATTTGAAGATGCTTTAAAGTATTCTTCTTCCATGAACAGCTCCGAATTTGGATTTTTTGGAAGTGGTCCTTTTTCTGAAATTGTTTTAAAAGTTCCTTCCAATGAATATGGAAATGATAATAAAGTCACCATTCCTTTAAAAGATGATGATGCTTCTAGTGTAAACATTAACAATATTGATTTTGTAGATGTAGTAGAACCAGATTTTATCGAACAAGTTCTTGATTTAACCTCTTCTGAAGTTGAAGCTTTTGTTACCTTAACAAAAGATAGACAAGTTGAATTGGTTGAAATGAACCGCAAGAAGATGGAAGAGTTAAAGAAAGCCGGCGCAATTGCCAACAAACTCCAATCTTTAGCTGCCTAGTTCGCTAAATTCTTTTATTTGTTATAATTCTTCTGTGTTTTCAGTAGATAATATACGTAAAGATTTTCCTATATTAAGCCGCAAAGTTGGTGGTGTTGATTTAGTTTATTTTGATAGCGCTGCCACTTCTCAAAAACCACAATCTGTAATTGACTCTATAATTAATTATTATTCAACTAGTAATGCAAACGTTCACCGTGGGATTCACACTTTAAGTGAAGAAGCTACATCGTTATACGAGGATGCTCGAAAAAAAGTTGCAGAATTTATCGGTGTTTCTAATCCAGCGGAAATTATTTTTACCAAGGGAACTACTGAATCTTTAAATCGTGTGGCTTTTACATGGGCCCTCGAAAATTTAAAAAAAGGTGATGTTATTTTAACTACTGAAATTGAGCATCACAGCAATTTAATTCCTTGGCAAATTGTTTGTGAAAGAACCGGTGCTGTTTTGGATTTTGTAGATTTTGATGTTAACGAACCTATAACTATTAACCACTTTAAAGAAAAAATTAATAAAAACGTAAAATTAGTAGCGGTAACGCATGCTTCAAATGTTTTAGGAACTATCTTCCCTATAAAAGAGATTTCCAAACTAGCCCACGAAGTAGGGGCTGTGGTGTCTGTGGATGGCGCACAGGCCGTTCCACACTTTAAAGTGAATATTCAGTCATTGGGTTGTGATTTTTACGCTTTTTCAGGTCATAAAATGTTAGCTCCTATGGGAATTGGTGTTTTGTGGGGTAAAAAGGAATTATTAGAAAAAATTGAACCTTACGAATATGGCGGTGGGATGATTAACATTGTTGAAAAAACCACTTCTACTTGGGCTGAAATGCCTGAAAAGTTTGAAGCAGGAACTCCAAACGTGGAAGGTGCTATTGGTTTAGCCACTGCAATTGATTATTTAAATGAAATGGGCATGGAAAATGTTAGAACACACGAATTAGAAATTACGGATTATGCTTTAACCAAACTTTCAAAAGTTGAAGGTTTAACAATTTTAGGACCCAAACCTGTTGAAAATCGTTCGGGGCTAGTTTCATTTGTGGTTGAAGGAATGCATAGCCATGATATTGCTTCTATTTTAAACACTAAAGGCATTGCGGTGCGTTCAGGTCAACATTGTACAATGCCACTACATACAAAACTTAACGTTTCCTCTTCTATTAGAGCCAGTTTTTATATTTATAATACAAAAGAAGAAGTTGATAAATTGGTTGAAGGTATTGAATTTGCTAAGACAATATTACTTTAGGAGATTTTAATCATATGGATTTATACAAAGAAGAATTAATGGACACTTTTAAAAACCCTGCTCATCGTGGTTCACTAGATAATTCCACAGTTGATGTTCACTCAAATAACCCCATGTGTGGTGATCAGGTAGATTTAAAACTTGTTATCGAAGATAACGTGGTAAAAGATGCCAAATTTGATGGAAGTGCTTGTTTTGTTAGTGTGATTTCTTCTGAGAAATTATTAGATTATATAATTGGTAAAAAATTATCGGATATTAAAAAGATATCTAAAGATGATTTATTAAATATGGTTAATTTAAATTTAACAACAAGTCGAGTAAAATGTGCTCTACTCATTTTAAGTGCTTTGGAGGAAGCTTTACAAAAATATGAACGAAAATGAAATAGTTAAAATTACGAAAGATACTTTAATTTCTGAGTTGATTGCTAAACATGAGGAAGTTGTGGAGGTTTTAATTGATTATGGTTTACATTGCGTTGGCTGCCCCTTAAATAACGGAGATACTATTGAA
>CAYOCN010000096.1:0-2449 GCA_964402525.1 uncultured Candidatus Saccharibacteria bacterium
ACAAGGGAATAAAATAAAAAACCGCGTCATAATGGGCATAGACAGCCATTCCCAACGACAACGAAGATAACAAAAGATATAAAGTACCTAATTTTGGTTTTAAAGTTTTACAGGCATACACCCCAAATAAAACGCTTAATAATCCAAACAAAACCAAGAAACTTTGATACTGAACAGTTCTACTAAAAGCAATGTTAAATCCATTAAATGAAAACAAAATTGTAGATAATAAAACAATTCTAGTATCGGAAAACAACTTTTTAAGTAACAAATAAAAAACAATAACCGCCAAAAACCCAGCCAAGGCAAAAGGAATACGTGTGAAAAATTCGGAATAACCACCTATAAATTTTTCAGTTATCCAAACCACAACAAATTGCAAAGGGCCTTTGCGCTGGTCTAATAAAAAAGTAGTAGCGGGAATAGTTTTATCTAAATAAAAAGTTTTGGTTTCATCTCCATAAAAATGAGAATAACCTAAATCTAAAAAACGAGCCAAAAAGGACAATACAAATATAATTGATAAAAACAAAGTTTCTTTATTTTTTAGTGCAGTTATCATTTTGAAGCTAAATATTTTTCAACATCCAAAGAGGCCATACATCCTGCACCCGCAGCAGTAACAGCCTGACGATAACGATGATCCGCCACGTCACCTGCCACAAAAACACCTTCTTTAGAAGATTTAGTGTTATCCGAAACCACCGCATAATTTTTAGCGTCTAAATCAATAAAACCTTTTAAAAAGGCGGTGTTAGGAGAATGACCAATGGCCACAAATAATCCTTCAACGTCATTTAAAGTTGATTCGCTAGAATCTACGTTATTTAGTAGTTTTAAGCCTGAAACTTTTTCGGTACCTAAAACCTCAACAATTTGAGTATTAAATAAAAATTTAAGTTTATCGTTAGCAAAGGCTTTTTGTTGCATAAATTTGCTAGCCTTCATAGTTTCTTTGCTACCACGAACAATTACATAAACTTTTGGAGAAAATTTGGTTAAAAATATAGCTTCTTCCATAGAAGCATCTCCACCACCAACAATAGCCACAACTTTGTTTTTAAAGAAAAACGCATCACAAGTAGCACAAGCAGAAACTCCTTTACCACGCAATTTAGTTTCACTTTCTAAACCCAACCAGTTAGCAGAAGCTCCTGTTGCAACAATAACGCTTTTTCCTGTATAGGTATTTGTAGCGGTTTTTAGAGTAAATCCTTCTTCGGAAGAACCACTTAATTCTTTAATAGAACCTTCAGCAAAAACGGTATTAAACCTTTCAGCTTGTTTGCGCATGTTATCCATAAGCTCAACACCCTGAATACCTTGTACAAAACCAGGAAAATTTTCAATTTCTGTAGTTTGAGTCAATTGGCCTCCAGGCATATCACCAGAAACAACCAAAGTTTTTAAAAACGCACGAGAAGTATAAATAGCAGCGGTTAGTCCAGCGGGACCGCTACCCAAAATTATGACATCGTATTCCATAACACTCATTTTAACAGAGCCAAAAAGAAACATCTAGACAATAAAATTATCTTGTGCATAATACATACTATGGTCAAAAATACCAATAAAGATAATAAGAATTCTAAAAAATTAAAGAAAAAAGCAACAGAGGAAGATAGTGATGTTGTGGAAACAATAGATCCTGATGCCGATCATGATATAGATATTGAAGACTTAGAAGATATAGACATTGGGGAAGATGAAGAACTTCCAGAAGATGTAAAAGAAGCTCTTGGGTTAACCGATGATGAAAAAAAGAAAACAAAACCAGTTGTAGGAAAGGCAAAAGAGGACTATATATCTGAGCATGAAATGCAGTTTCTCAAAGCTATGGAAGAACCTACATTTGACTCTGATGACTTTTAATGGCTACTTTACTTTTAGAACTAGAAGAAAACAGAACATTTAATAGAACGTTATTTCCAGCAAAATTATTTGTATACAATGATTTGTTGATTTATACCAAGCGTCATTGGCTTAGTGTTAGAGAGGTTACCTTTGCATACAACCAAATAGCGCAATTTAACTTAATAAAGGGTGTGTTTTTTGCGCAAATAGGTTTAGTTACAACCGGAACCGATGATATAGAACTAAAATTTGTTAATAGAGCAAAAGCTATACAAGCAAAAAAGATAATAGATCAAAAAGTTTATCGGGCACACCACATTAATAAAGTAGAAAAACCAGAACGACCAGACTTAGACGGAGTAGCTACCAGTGAGTAGAACTATTAAAGATGTGATT
The DNA here is from genome assembly GCA_964402525.1 of uncultured Candidatus Saccharibacteria bacterium. Lineage (GTDB taxonomy): Bacteria > Patescibacteriota > WWE3 > UBA101185 > UBA10185 > CAYOCN01. Next base: position 2,251 of record CAYOCN010000096.1, read on the forward strand.
AAGGATGTGTACGGGCTTCCGGATACTGCAACTTATGAACAATATAAAGGAGATGAAACTTTTATAAAGGAAATGCAGCAAATTATTGAAAAAAACCTTTCGGATCCTGACTTCAATGTGGACATACTGGGAAAAAAATTATACATGAGCCGGGCAACATTATACCGGAAAATGATCGCCATAACCGGCGAAGCACCCA
>CAYOCN010000097.1:0-2443 GCA_964402525.1 uncultured Candidatus Saccharibacteria bacterium
AATTAAGCTTCATCCATAATTCCTAAAGAAGGGTTTGGTAAAACATTTTGTAATGGCTTTTCTTTATTTAAAAAGTAAGCAGCACTTGCAATATAACTTGCGTTATCTCCACACAAACTAAGTTCAGGATAGTAGACAGGTGTTTTAGTAGTTTCCGCCTCAAAAGACAACCTAGTGCGCAAGGAGGTATTTGCAGAGACCCCTCCTCCCATCAAGATACATTTAGCATTAAATTCTTTTGCCGCTTTAATTGTTTTTGAAACTATTACATCCACAACAGCATTTTCAAACTCACAAGCAACTTCTTCAACAGAATATTCATTTAAATCTATTAATCTTTTTACCGCAGTTTTCAAACCAGAAAATGAAAAATCGTATTTATCTTTGTCCAACATTGTGCGAGGCAGCTTCCCGGCCGCCACGTTATTTTTACATTCAGCCGCTTTTTTAGAAAGTAAAACGCCACCTAAATAATTAGCCAAACCTAACAAACGAGCTGTTTTGTCAAAAGCTTCACCGGCCGCATCATCGATAGTGCCGCCTAAATATTCAACATCGTCGTGGTTTTTTATTAAAATTAAATCGGTATGACCACCACTAACAACTAAACCCACTGCCGGAAATTCAATTTTTTCTGAATGATTTAAAAAATTAGCATAAATGTGACCCATTAAGTGGTTAACAGGAATTAAAGGTTTATTCCAGGTTAAAGATAACGCTTTGGCGGCTTCGATTCCAACTATTAAAGAACCGATGAGGCCGGGACCGGTTGTAACAGCAATAGCATCAATTCCCTCACCACTTCTTAAAACTTTTTCAAAATTTAAATTTTCCTTTTCACAAAACTTTTCAAGGGCATCATTTATTACAGGCACCATATATTCCACCTGTTTACGGGCCGCAATTTCTGGCACCACGCCACCAGTTTTCTCATGTAATTCTTTTGAAGAAGAAACAGAACGAGAAACCTCAATAATTCCGTCTTTTACAACAGAACACGCGGTTTCATCGCAAGATGTTTCTATAGATAAAATGAACATAGAGGGAATAATAACAGATCACTTCAACATTTTCTCTTTTGCACTTTTCAAAAGAGTGATTATATCAACAGCAGTACCATTAACAGGGTTTAAAGTTAGATTAACTACTTCTTTCAAAGCTTCTACTTGTTTTCTATTTCCTGAACGAGCGGCCAACAAACTAGTTTTCGCGTAGGGAGCTGAACTTATAAGAGGCCCTAAATACTGATTAGAAGTTAACTGATCTTTTAAGGCTACTAAACTGTAAGGGGCACCATACTGTCTATACTTAGAAGCTTCTGTAAACATTTGTGTTTGCTGATCTTGTTGAGAAAGAAACTTTAAGAAATCCCAAGCTACATTTTTATTTTTACCCGTTTTTGGAACAGCATACATCCAGTAGCTACCCCAAGAAGCAGGAGAATCTTTGGTGGCTTGAGGAATAGGAGCAACCCCAATGCTAGCAGCTAAATCGGGACGTGTATTTAAAATATCTAACAAATTCCAAGAGGGAATAAATATCATTGAAACTTTTTCTTGAGCAAACGCAGAGGAGGCTTCAATAAAAGATTGATCCCAAACTTTATCTTCTTTTACAAAGTTTGTGTAAAAGGCAACAGCATCGGCAGCACTTTTAGAATCTAAATCAGCAGGAACATTTATTTTTGCTTGAACAAACATGGATCCTAAAATATCTGAGAAAAAATCAACATTGTTAGAGGTACCTATAGCGGCACCTGCACGGGCAATAGTCCCTTTTTGGGGATCTCTAATTGTTAAGAGTGAGGCTAGTTTTCTAAACTCTTCCCAAGCAGTCGGAGCCTCCAATTGACCTTTTTCCCTAAAATGTTTTTTATTATAAACAAGAACTAAACCATCGTAGTAAGAAGGAATTGCATAGGCATTATTATCAACAACAGCGCTTTCCGTAGCGGTTGGGTAAAAAGAAGATTTATAAGTATTTAAATCCATAACACTAGAAGGCATTGGTGTTAAAGCAGGTGCTAAACTAGAAACCCAACTATTGTGGACAGAAATAATATCAGAAACATCTTCCTGACCAATTCGTGCAAAAACGCGATCTTTATATTCATTAGGATTAATAACAGAACGGTCATCATAGTTAATAGTTACATTAGGATTTTGTTGGGTGTAACGAGCAATAGCACTTTTAATAACTTCGGGATTTTCCCACAAACCCCAAATATTTAAAGTAACTGCTTTTTGAGGAATGATTCCGGTACTACCTTTAAATAATCCACCTATCAAAGGAATGTCTTGCAAAGTGCAAGCAGTTAACGTAACAGATATTAAACCCAAAAGGGTGAGTGTGAGCAGTTTACCTTTGGACATGTCTAATCAAGTATATAAAAATACAAAACTCAATACAAGCCACAATATAAGTTGAGTTTGGTGGATTGTTA
>CAYOCN010000098.1:0-2400 GCA_964402525.1 uncultured Candidatus Saccharibacteria bacterium
ATATAAATCGAATATAGTCAAGTTATTAATGAGTATAGATTAGAGTAAAGTAATTAATAAGTAGAGTAGACTATAGAATAGAAAGTAAAAATTAATTATCTATATTTATGATATATGTCATTAGCAACATTCAAAAAAAAATCAATAAACAGTGCGTCAAGTGCTACAAAAATTTCAGGTAAAGCAACAAATAATTACTGGATATATCAAGGACCATATGGAAGAAAAGGTAATTTGCCGTCTACAATTTTCAAGGCCAGTTTAGTAGGGCCAGATGGAATGGTAGGAGGAAATTATTATAACGCATCAAATGCGGGTTTTTCGATAACAGGGCCAAATAGAAATGTTGGAGGTGTAGGGACTAGTATGCGATTTAGTAAAAGCGCAACCCCTTTTCGTGGTCAGTATCCAAAGGGGTGGGGAGGAACTAGAGGTCGTTATCCAGATGGTCCAGATAATTATTCGTTAAATATAACGCCAGTTACAACAGGAGTAGCAATACAGAATTCGATAGTCAAGCCACCGGTCCTAAGCACAAAAGGAATGTTAGCACGTCGTTTTAGATGGATAAATTCAGGTCAATATCCGAATAATTGGGTTCAGCCGGTTTATACAGGAAATCAAACGGATACAGCAAGTCAAGGTCTATATGTTCAAAATAAAGCGGCAGCAAACTATTGTTGGTATGACGTTAATGATCCTGCAATTTATGTAAATTATTTGAAGACAGGAGGTTCTACAGGGTGTCAAACAACCCCAGCGCGTGGTTACACGATGAATCTCCAAATGTCAAATGCGGCTTACACAAAAACACTACATCAGCCAAAAGACGCAAGCGATTACACATTAAGAATTCAAAGAAAGTGTCAAAATCCAGTGGGGTTCCAAAAGCCATTCCCCTATGCAGTTCAAACAGGAACAGGTGTTCTTAGAGGTGGTATTAATGTTGACAATGTTGCGAACGCGTGTAATACATCGAACACAGTATTAACCCCACCAGATTGGTATACAGGGGCGGCAATATTAAAAGCAGATGGTTCAAAGACGACATTAAGGGACCAATTGTTAGCGCAAATAAGAAAGGTAAGTCCAGATTTACAAGGGCAAGTATTTAGACAAGTGTTTTTTATTGGCATTACCGGGTAATATATATTATATTATAAGCTACTTAAAGGTCTTTAAGTTACTTTTAAAATATATTATATAAGCAGCAGAAAGATAAAAATATGCTATGTTCTAACATAAAATATTTTAAACGGGTTCTTTATCGATAATAGTTTCTTTGACGATATTTTTAATAATTTTGTTATAATTTTTGTTAGTTTCTTCTTGAGATGAACCGGACATAGATTCGCAAACAATTTTAAGGTATTTGTCGTTTTGTTTGGAATCGGGGTCATTGAATTCAGGGTTCAACTTTTGCCATTCTTTGATTTGTTTAATATTTTTATGAGCTACATTTTTTATAGCATTTGTTAAAATAGTTTTGTTTTCATTATCTTTAACCCATTCATCGTCATCTTTAATATATAAAGTTTCTCTTTTAACGTCGGAGCAATGAATTGGTCTATCAGTAACATCAATTTCTTTAAGTCCATTGAGGAATATTTTAGAAATGCCTTCGGAGAAACCTAGTCTGCCAGTTTCTTCGAGGTCTTTGTTGCCAATCTTTAGTTGACTAACAAAATCGGTAATATTCATAGCATTTTTACATGTTTCATTGAGATAAAAGTTAAGATTAAAACTGTTGTTGCAGTTAGTATTGGTATTATTTGTATTATTATTTGTCGTATTATGGGTGCCATTTTCTAAAACCTTGATGACCATATTTTTGAAATCAGAATTTTCTTTAATTAGCATCATAATGAGTTCCTTATCTGTAGGTTCTTTTTCTGGTTCTTTTTCTTTTTCTGGTTCTTTTTTTATTTCTTTGCAACCTTTTTTATGTTTCCATAGACCTACACGAGACCTAAATTTTTTATCGCAGAATTCACAAACAAATTTGGCTTCATTATTGGTTGAGCAACTTTCAGCGACTTTTTTTGTTAATTCTGTTAACTTGTAGTGTTTCAGTGTGTCCAAGTGTTTTTCGTAACTACTTTTCTTACTCGTAACATAGTCACAAGTTTTACAACAAAATTGTGGAGCAACTTTTTGGCAACTTTTTGTTTCCATTTGTTAATATATAGTTAACAGAAAAGTTGCTTAAGTAGTTTTCCGCAAAAAATAGTAAAAAAATTAGCATCACAACATTTTCCAACCAAAAAACGAAAATGAGAGCATTATGGTCACAAAGTCCAAAAAAAGTGACCTTTTTCAAGACTTTTCTCAGGTTTCCAATTTTGGACATTTATAAATGTCCATTTTCCAAAACCCCTGGGACTTTTGTATTCACTTTCT
>CAYOCN010000099.1:0-1387 GCA_964402525.1 uncultured Candidatus Saccharibacteria bacterium
ATTTTGTAGCCAGCTAATCCAGTTTGTACATAAGCTGGAAAAGATAATCTAGCTGCAATTACTTTTTGTTGGTGTTCTAATGCTAAGATTTTATTCTCCAGCATTGCATTTCCATCTAATTCAATATCATCAAAATTTATTTCTTCCATAGTATCAACAAAAATATGGCAATTAAACCAATTAACAACGGAAAGTTGGTTGTTTCTTCTCGTATGATTTTTTGAGTGGTTTTGCTTGGTTGGATTTTGGTTTCGTGGATATTGGTTGTACAGTTTCTTTCTCGGTAGTAAATTTTGAAGGTATCTCGAAGTCGTTCAATTCTAATTCCATTAATGATAACTGTGTCTTTTCCCTCATTCCAAATAAACGAAGTGTCCAATCTTTTGCCGTCGCGTATATGAATAGTGTCAAAAATTTGCTTATCGAGTAAATATGGATGCTTGCCAACCAAACGATTGAAACGATATATAGGAGTGCAAGAAACGCAATTGTACAAGCAAAGCCATACAATAAGCAATCTCCAAAATTCAAAGTATTTAGTATCATTGTTTTTTAACTTCTTTAAGTTTTCCTTCAAGCAATTTAATATGTTCTTCATAGTTTTGTAGTCTACTCTTTAGTGAGCTTATTTCTTTGTCATATCGTTCTTTCATATCATCAAGCATTTGCTTGTATATTTCAAGTGCTTTTTCAACATTTCCTAAAGTTGTAGAATCAGCTTCAGCCAATGATTTTTTTCTTCCAGTTGCAAAACCTATGAACCCACTAAAAACACTAACTATTGCACTAATTATAACTGTTATAATATTCTCGTTCATAGGTAATTATTAATTACAATCCAGTGATAATTTCCACAGTACCAGCACCAGTAACAGCTTCAATTGCAGCTACGCATTTATTGGTAATTGTTAATGCTAAACTAGTTCCCCAAAATTCTTCATTTGTTAATTCTGTTTGTACTTGTGAAGGAATAGTATTTACATTCAATGGTGATTTACCAGCTGCAAAATCTTCTTCAGATTTGTAATAGTTTAAATTTACCCAATTAGAATTTGGAGCTAAAATGTAAATGTTTAAGTAACCGAAAGCGTTATCTACTGTAAAACCTTCATCGGTTGTTATCGGTGTATTTATTTTTATTGCCATAATGTTTTGATATATTAATATGCTACTTCTGTTAATTGTACTGTTGCAACTACTCTCATACCTACACTACCACCACCCACAAAAGTAGGTGCTGTAAATGTTAATGCCATTTCTTGAGATGCTCCAGCTGTATAATTAATTGCACACGCAGCATAAGCAGCTGGTGTTGTTACCATTAATTTAGTTGCTGTTGATGTATGTGCTGATGCGCTAGAAATTCCGCCAATTCTTTTGAATGCTA
>CAYOCN010000099.1:1397-2400 GCA_964402525.1 uncultured Candidatus Saccharibacteria bacterium
TAATAAATCTATAGACGTTACAACATCGCCTACAGTAATACCAGTTGCTGTTCCCGTAATTGAAGTTACCATAACTACCCAATTAACTTGAACGTTCCATGCACGATTATTGCCACTAGGAATAATTAAATTTGTTACTCCCGTACCATCTAAAGATAAAACCATAGTTGCTCCAGTTGTTAAAAAACTTTCTCTAATAGCTATAACTTCAGAAGATTGAGCTAAACCAAAAAAAGGCGCTGTAAAACCATTGGCAGAACCATGTGTTGATTGAGCTAATAAATAAGCAGTTGCTCGTTTACCATAAGAAAAAGTAAAACCATTTGTATTTTGATTTTCTAAACCTAAAGCACTAGAGTGTTCCCCGCTTACTGTGTTATCTCTACCTAAACCAAAACTTCTTTGCCCAGTTATATTATTTCTAAAACCTATAGCAACAGAACCACTTGAAGCTGTAGTTTCCGCTCCAGCACATATTGAATAATCTCCGTTTGCTGTACAATTTAAGCCATTTATAATAGTACTATATCCCGCACCAGCAAAAGTTATTGAATTGCCATTTCCACCTAAAATAGAACCGTAAGGTGAATTGACTTTATTATTTTGACCATTTAAAATAGTTCCATAAACCATAAAATTATTAACAATTTGGTCTGAAGCTGCCCTAACTCTTTGTAAATCTAGAGCATAATTTGCTCTAGCATTACCACCTACAGCCGTTCCATCTGGAATTTGAGCTATTAAAGCACCAGTACCATTTGGAGCTATTACTAAATTTGCATTTGCTGTAGATGATTGTATTACAGAACTAGTTTGTGTAGTAACTGTAGAATCAGATTCTATCTTTACTCTTTCAGTCAATGTTACCTGTCCGTTTTCTTGGAATTTAATAACATCCGCTAAATTAACACCATCAATTGCAGTTCTAATTGCGCCTACTTGAGTTGTAATATCTGTTGGCTTAGATGCGAAATCTAAATTAATATTTTGAACAACCCTATTG
>CAYOCN010000100.1:0-2372 GCA_964402525.1 uncultured Candidatus Saccharibacteria bacterium
CACCATAATATTCGTGTTGTTTTATTAAACCTAAATCAAAAAAGAATTTTTTTAAAAAACCTTCGTAAGCTTTACCAAAAGAAAAGACTACAAAAGAATAATCTGTTGGATGCATTTCTTCGGGGTTATTATGAAGTAAGTCTAAGAGTGTTTCGCCATCAATAATCAATCCACGAAGTTCTGGAGTCAGATAGGACCATAAAAAAGTATCTCTTTTAATTAATTCCATAGATAAAAGTTAATAATCCACAAAATCAAAATTTGCAGAATTGCTTAATTTATCTAAAGGAATAACTAAAACTCTATATTCTGAGTTTTCATAATTAATAGTTCGCATATCATAAGTAGCCACATCAGTAACTTTTACATTTGGAAGAATTTTAAAAACTCTAGAAATAGAACCCCATCCAGAACGAACAAATACTTTCATATATTTATAATCTTGCCAATTTTGATCAGCAGAAACTTTTATTTCATGCCCTTCCGTGGTACCACCACTTACAACACTCCACTCTTTTCCAGATAGTAATGTTTTTGTACATTCATCTTTTGTTTTACAAAGAATTTCATGCAAATCCCAGCCACCAGCACTTGATTTAACATTCAATATTAATCCACTATTTAATGAAACTTCGGTACGAGCACCTTTTACATTACTAAGTTGATTACTTTTGTTAATTAGAAAAAAGTAAAATACAGGTACAGAAACAAAAGCGAGTAAAAAAACTATAATTAATGGGATCATAAAACCTCTATTCATACAATAATGATGCCCATGAATGTCAGATAGTGTCAAGGGAAAAAACACTATATAAAAAAGTTGATATAATAGGGATATTATGCAAACAAAACAACTTAAAAATAACCCAAGAGTGGCCTTAGCTACAGAGTTTTTAGTACAGCACGGTGGTGCTCAAAAAACGCTAGAAGCAATTGCAGAATTATTTCCAGAGGCACCTATATTCACAGCAAAATATGATCCAAAAGGCATGACAGAAACTATAAATAACAGAAAAATAATTTCTCCTCAAAGCAATTTTATAAATCAAGCTTCAAAATATTTTTTTACCTTTATGATGGCACCTGTGTTCGAGAGTTTTGATTTTAGAGATTACGATATTATTATTTCTGATGGAACCACGTGGACAAAAGGAATAATTGCAAAACCAGGACAATTACATATTAGTTACGTGCACACTCCCCCAAGATTTTTGTACGGATATTCAACAGAAAGTACAAAAAGAAATAAATGGTATTTTAAATTATTTTTCAGCTATATAGATAATATGTTTAGAATGTGGGATTTTGTGGCAGCACAAAGACCAGACTATTTATTAACCAATTCAAAGGAAACTTTAAGTAGAATTAAAAAGTTTTACAGAAGAGACGCCACCGTTATTTATCCTCCAGTGGATGTGGAAGTTGAAACAACCGAAACCTCAAAAGAAAAAGGAAATTATTATTTATCAGTGGGACGATTAGCCGCCTACAAAAATTTTGATTTATTAATTAAAACTTTTAACGAATTAAAATTACCATTAATTATGGTGGGTACAGGAGCTATGGAAAGTAGTTTAAAAAAAATAGCCGATGAAGATATAAAATTTGTAGGACGTGTGAATGACAAAGAAAAACACAATTTAATTGAAAACTGCTTGGGATTAATAAATACCGTGCAAGATGAAGATTTTGGAATAGTTCCAATTGAAGCAATGGGACATGGAAAACCAGTATTAGCACATAGATCAGGTGGACATTTAGAAACTGTAGATGAAAAAATTAGTGGATTATTTTTTGATGAACTAACAGTAGAAAACTTAAAAGAGAAAGTATTGGAATTTGATAAAAAAATTAAAGAAGGCTTTTACAATAGCGATAAAATCAAAAAAAGCGTACAGAATTTTTCCAAAGAACAGTTTAAAGAAGATTTCTGGGACTTTGTTTCAGACAAATGGAACGCTTTTAATAAATAAATGCCAGAATTACCTGAAGTTTACACTATTGTAAGCGATCTAAAAAAACACGTTAGTGGTTTTAAAATAGCTGACATAAATATAAGCAGTGGCTACAACGTAAAACCAGACAATAAAATCTTTATAGAAACTGTAAAAAACCACCAAATAATTAATGTTTCCCGAATAGCAAAAAACATAATAATAGAATTGGATAATGATGGCGTGGTTCAAATTCATTTGGCAATGACAGGACAAATACTATTACACAAAACTAAAAGTGTAGATAGATGGACACGTGTAGCTTTTGAACTGGAAAAAGATAATCAAAAAAGCTATTTGAACTTTACAGACATGCGCATGTTTGGAAAGGTGGCTTTTTTAAATCAAAAGGAATTACAAGAATTAAAAAATAAATAT
>CAYOCN010000101.1:0-2358 GCA_964402525.1 uncultured Candidatus Saccharibacteria bacterium
AAAAGATGTAAGTGCAACAATCTTCACAAAATCAATTTCAAAACAGCTCGAACTTGACATTAGAAAACACAATCAACAATATCCAGCAATAGAGGTTAAAGTATTTACCAAATCACACGACAGATTTTTAATTATTGATAACGAAATAGTTTACCATATTGGAGCTTCCATAAAAGATTTGGGTAAAAATTGGGTTGCATTTTCAAAAATGGAGCTAAAAAGCTTTGAAATGGTAAATAGACTTGGAATGTAAATGCAGAACAAAATTAACAATAATGATTTTAATGTTTATGATGGGTTTCTTCATAGTTGTAGTTTTAAAAGCAACGATACCGCACAAAGGTTGCTGATCCACCTGTTGGCGGAGATGTAGCATCGTATGGTTCCTCCAGTGATTGAGTAAAATCTTTTACCAAATTTCGCAATTTTACCCAAATCTTTTCCTAACTTTACCTCATGCAAGATTCTGGACTATATATCGGCACAGTATTAAGCAGGTTTAAGATCGCTAAAACAGATGTAGTTGTTAGAAAAAAATAGATATAAATTAAAAACAAACTATGTTAAGTATTTATCTAAAAATTAGTCTTTTATTCTGGTGTGCCAATGGTCTTCAAGTGGTTATTATCGCTGAAATCTTAAAAAGAGTAGTGTCAAAATTAAAAGGACGTCCATTATTAAATGCTAGTTTTACACATATCCCATTTTTATATGCCAAAGCTAAGGAGGATATAAATTTAAAAAAATATTTCTGGCTTTATATTTATCTGGCTTTTCTTATTTTAATACAACTACTAGTATTCGCGTTATTGCCATGGATTTCTAAACTTTAGTTATTATGAAAATATTGAAAGGTTTTGTAAATGTTTTATTTGGATTTTTGTTTTTATGGGGAGCCTCAAGTTTTATTTTGAGAATGGTTTTTGTTGATTTTGCTGATACTTATGATAAGGAGTTACCTTTAAGCTCAAATACATCTATAGTTGTGGATCATCAAAATAATGTTTTTATCGGGTTGCCATTTTATGAACAAGTTCAGGTTTATGATAATAATGGGAAATTCATTACAAACTGGCATGTTGATTCTCAGGGTGGAACTTTTTATTTAAATATAGAAAATAGAAAAATTGTAGTTTATGTAGAGAGAGGGGATAATAAGGTAATTTATAATCTTGATGGCACTGTATTATCTAATACTCCACTTGAGGAAATTGCTGATTCAATATGGTTTAGAGAGAATAGTTATAAAGATTCTCTGGGAGCTAAATATTGGATTGACACTAATGGATTCTTTCCAAAAGTAAAAAAGGATGAAATGGTAATAATCAATCAAAGTATACTTTTGAAATCAATCACTTTTCCCAACAGTCTAATAATTAGCTTGATTTCGATGATTTTTTTAGGTATTAACAATCGTCAAAAGATTTTTGCGATATTCAAAAAGTACTTTAATTGGTCATAATGGTTATGTTGTTTATCGCATGAGCTGGTGGTGCCATTGGAAAGATGTTACAATTAAAAATTTATTAAATTACAAATCGCAATAAAAATGAAAGGTAGATTGTCTTTATTAATAATAGTTATAGCTGTTGTCATACTTTGTAATAATTGCACACCAAAAATAAAAATGCAATTCTATAATAAGTATAAAAAGGAAATCAATAATGAAGTTTTTAGGAAATTTGAGAAGCATTTGCCATTATCATATGATGAAAGCTTAATGGCAAAAATAATGTATGCACCTAGTTTTTGCATACTTGGATGCTCTGGCATTGATGTTCTTTATGGATTTAGTACTCCCAGTTTTGATAATGAGTTACAAAAAGTATATGATGCAAGAATATTTAGTTTTAATTTCTATAGTGATACGTTAAAAATTGACAGCTCACATTCAGAGTATTTAAGTATTGTTTATAATCAACAGAAAAAAGCAATGCCAAGGGTTAATGAGGATTTTTGTAGGGAAAACGACACTTGTTTTAACTGGGATGATTTAGAAGTATACATACTTGAATCAGGAAATGGCAAAGTTTTTTCTAGAAATGTGAACTGTGAAATTAAATTAGATAAGAAGATTTGCAACTATTCTATTGGAGCTTTTATTTCTAAAAAGAAACAACATATAATTTACTGGTTATTAATCTATAATTAGGCTAAAACCATTGTTATTTGTTATTTGTTATTTTTTCATCATTTATCCGTTACTTAACGGTTAATAAACGACTACGGGTAGAAAAGTCCCATACGGCAACGGTGTTGTGATTTAACTGCGCTGCGATGTGCTGATCTGCCTGCTGACGTCTAAGCGTGGACTAATGCCGTTGTGATTTGTTCCGCGGCGGCGGATGAGATTTGTTA
>CAYOCN010000102.1:0-2272 GCA_964402525.1 uncultured Candidatus Saccharibacteria bacterium
TTTTAGTTATACCTTTAAGCATTATTTTAGTTATATTAAGAATTCCTGTAGTTAGAATTGTTTACGGTTCTCCAAACTTTCCATGGGAAGCCACTTTAAAAACATCATATGTATTAGCTTTTTTTAGCCTGTCAGTGTTTGCTCAAAGTGCAAATTATCTTATAACAAGAGCATTTTATGCCCTAAAGGACACAAAAACTCCTGTATTAATAAGTATTGTAACTATAATTTTAAACGTAACTATATCCATAATACTGGTAAATACACTAAAACTTGGGGTGTGGGCGGTGGCATTATCTTTTTCCATCACCTCCATATTAGATGGAATACTTTATATGTATTTCCTAAACAAGAAAGTAGGAGGATTTAACAAAAAAGAACTATTTAAACCGTTTGTGAAAATAGCTTATGCAGCGCTATTTATGGGTTTAACCCTGTATATACCACTAAAACTACTGGATCAAACTGTTTTGGACACTTCTAAAACACTGAATTTAGTCGCTTTATGTGCTATTGTCGGTATTTCTGGCACAGTAACTTACCTACTATTCACAAAACTATTTAAAGTAGAAGAAATTGAGTTGTTATACAAATTACTAAGAAAACTAAATATTCAACAAAAAGATGTGGCATTAAACGAAATAGAAAATAGTGTACAAAACTAATCCTTGTTGAGTAAAAAACCTACCCACAACGATAGATTACTTTGTATGACCAATGGTTTATAACTATATATACTTGGTTTTTTAGAGGAATCTCTGGAGACAGAAGTATCATAAACCTCACTATTTACAACAAAAACACTCTCACCCGTTTTTACCAAGTTGAGGTCATTTCTGGCCGACTCCTCCACAAATTCATTAGTACTTTTGTAAGCAATACTAGCGCTTAAAACTTCTTTTTTATCCTCTAATGAGAGCACTTCCTCTTTTAAATCTTTAATACGATCTTTATTCTTTAAAAGATCCAGAGTGGCTTTAGTAAAATTAATGGACGCAAATACGAATAAAACACTTAGGAAAATATATTTGAATTTGTTGTACCAAAGCATTAAAAGAATTGTAAGACAGTAATTGACATAAATCAAACCATAACTGTATAATACCCTATAGAATTTGAATTTAGTGCCCAGAATAAAAGATAAATATGATTAAATTAAGCATTGCGCATACGGATTTTATTAAAAATTTGCAAGGCGATGGTAAATCTTCTGCAACAGTTACCGCCTATAGCAAAGATATAGAACAGTTAACAGTATTCCTTGAAAAAGAGGGTGTTGAGCTAGTTTCTCAAGTAGAAACAACTCATTTAGAAAAATTCATGAAAAAATTAGGTGAAGACCAATACACCTTAAAATCAATATCAAGAAAAACTAACGCTACAAAAACCTTTTTTAAATTTTTACACAAAAGTGGTCATATAAGTTTAAATGTGGCTGATTTATTAAAACATCCAAAAGTATCTATAAAAGCACCAAGAATATTGTCTAAACTTGAATATAGAGCATTACGTGATGCTGCTAAAGGTGATACTAGATCCTACGCCATGATTGAAATGTTATTACAAACAGGAGTAACTATCTCTGAATTGGCTGATATGAAAATAAAAGATTTGAATATTAAAAACGAAACAGAAGGTTCGTTATTTATACCAAACAAAAATATTAAAGAATCAAGAAATATTCCATTAAATAAAGCCATAATTGAAGCTTTAAACAAATATATAAACGAAGATAGACCAAAAGTTGAATCTGAACACGTATTTATAACTAAATCAGGTAATTCTTTGTTAGTTAGAAATATAAGATCAACTATTGACCGATATTTTAAACTTGCAGGTGTGGAAAAAGCTAAAGTAAACGACTTAAGACACACTTTTGTTGCATATCATTTAGCAAGTGGGGTAAATATGATGCATTTATCAAAGATTGCAGGTCATAAAAGAATCTCCACTACTGAAAGATATTTACAATATATTGAAAAAACTACCACTGAAGAAAAAATGGAATTGAGTATTTTATAAAACTCGTTAAGTAATCTGGTGGCAACTCGTAACCTATTGCACCCCAATATACTAAACTCGCTAAAGCTCGTTAAGTATCTTGGTGGGTGTTCTTGGATTTGAACCAAGGACCATTCGTGTATAAGACGAACGCTCTACCAACTGAGCTAAACACCCATAAATTTATTCATTTCTCAAAAGTTTGTTGGTATCTTGCCTCTTGGCTTTGCCAAGACGTAAGACGAACGCTCTACCAACTGAGCTAAACACC
>CAYOCN010000103.1:0-2173 GCA_964402525.1 uncultured Candidatus Saccharibacteria bacterium
CAGATAATCTTGCTGAAAAAGTTTCTATAGAAAAAGGACCAGAAGCCTACTATTTGGCGCTATTACTTAAGTTAAGGCTTGACGAGCTGAAAGAGCATGTGTATACTATCGACCCATCAAACCTAACAAATTCCCTAGTTAAAAAAGTCGTAGAAAAATTAAAAGAATTTTTACAAAACTGCGACAAAACCTTTGAAATCAAAGAATTTCTCGAAACTTTAGATGACCCCGACAAAGAAAAAGTAACAGAACTCTACCTTGTGGAACCAACCGATATAAAAAAGGAATTAAAAGAGGTACAAGAACGCTTAAAAAAGGAGTGGACCAAACACATGTTAAAAAACATTACAGATAATATAAAACTGGCAGAAATGCAAAACGACACAAAACAATTGGAAAAGTTAACAAAAGAGTTTGAAAAACTATCAAAAGAGCTTCTATAATAGTATTAATTTGGCAGTAATGCCTGTATAATCAATCAGTATATGCCACGAACAAAATTAAATGAAAAAGAACTTGGAGTAAACAAACTTGTAACTAAGGGTAAAAAACAAGGGTACGTTACATTAGATGAAGTGTTAGTAGTATTTCCAGAAGCAGAAGAAAACATTGAATTATTAGATCATTTATACGAAAAACTCATGGAAGCTAGCGTTGACGTGTTTGATGTTGCCTCAGCGCAAGAAGCTGAAAAGATGATCAAAACACAAGACATCGATTTTTCAAAAATAAAACTAGATAAAACACTTTCCTCAGATCCAGTAAGAATGTATTTGAGAGAAATTGGTAAACACGATCTTTTATCAGGACCAGAAGAAGTTGATTTAGCGCAACGCGCTGAAAAAGGCGATAAACAAGCTGCAGAAATGCTAGCTCGCGCCAACTTACGATTAGTTGTTTCTATCGCTAAAAAATACATGGGACGTGGTTTACAATTTTTAGATTTAATTCAAGAAGGTAATATTGGATTAATGCGTGCTGTCGAAAAATTCGACTGGAAACGTGGATTTAAATTTTCAACTTACGCCACTTGGTGGATTAGACAAGCAATAACTCGTGCCATCGCTGATCAGGCTAAAACTATTAGAATTCCTGTTCACATGGTTGAAACAATAAATAAGTATAAAAAAATCGAAAGACAACTTGAACAAGAATTAGAAAGAACCCCAACTCCCGAAGAAGTTGCTAAAGTAATGGGAATTGAACCAGAAAAAGCTCATGGAATTGTAAAAATCGCACAAGACACCACATCATTAGAAACTCCAGTTGGAAAAGAAGAAGACACCAGACTTAAAGAATTCATTGAAGATGAAACTACCCTGTCACCTTTTGAAGCTGCAAGCCGAGAATTATTAAAAGATCATATTGAAGAGGTTTTAGAAACGTTGAATCCTCGTGAAAGAAAGGTGTTGGAATTAAGATTTGGCTTAAAAGATGGTCGTACTAGAACTTTAGAAGAAGTTGGAAAAGAATTTGGTGTTACAAGAGAACGTATTAGGCAAATTGAAGCCAAAGCTTTAAGAAAATTACGACATCCAACCAGAAGCAAGAAGTTAAAAGACTATCTTTAGGGCTTTACGGTATAATCTCCCTATGCAACAACAAAATATTCGAAATTTTTGCATTATTGCTCATATTGACCACGGCAAATCTACGTTGGCAGATAGATTTTTGGAACTAACTCACACCATGGAAAAACGTAATATGGTGGCTCAAACATTGGACAGCATGGATTTGGAAAAAGAAAAAGGCATTACTATTAAACTAAAGGCCGTAAGAATGGGCTACACCGTGGAGGGTCAAGATTACCAACTAAACCTCATTGATACCCCAGGACATGTCGATTTTTCCTATGAAGTTTCACGATCACTTGCAGCTTGTGAGGGCGCTATTTTAGTGGTGGACGCTACTCAAGGAATTCAAGCTCAAACAGTTTCCAACGTTTATAAGGCAATGGAATCGAATTTAACAATTATTCCAGTTTTAAACAAAATAGATTTACCAAGCGGTGAAGTAGAAAATGTAATGAACGATATGGTTCAAACTTTTGGATTTTTACCAGAAGAAATACTAAAAGTATCAGCAAAAACAGGTGTGGGCGTAGAAGAACTTTTGAGAGAGGTTGTTAAAAAAGTTCCAGCGCCAAAAGGGGATGCTAACAAACCAACGAGAG
>CAYOCN010000104.1:0-1812 GCA_964402525.1 uncultured Candidatus Saccharibacteria bacterium
CCGAGTTATTATAGGTTACGCATTATATACACATCTGGTATATTTAGCCAATATGATACTAAATATCTACAAACCTAAGCAATGGACCAGCTTTGATATAGTGGCCAAATTGCGTGGTATTTTACGAACTAAAAAGATTGGACATGCTGGAACTTTAGATCCATTAGCTGAGGGTGTTTTGGTTGTTTTAACGGAAAAAGATACTAAACGTCAAGATGAATTTATGCATCAAAAAAAGGAATATGTGGCTGAGGTGGCTTTTGGTGCTACGTCTGCCAGCTATGACTTGGAACAACCTCTAGAAATTACTAATACCACGCCAGATTTAGACGATTTAAAACAACGTTTGTCAAAAGTTTTACCAGATTTTATTGGTGATACTCAGCAACAAGTTCCTGTTTATTCGGCGGTAAAAGTTGGTGGAAAACCTTTATATAAAAAAGCGCGAAAAGGCGATACTTCCGAAATCGTTCTTCCTGTAAAAAATATTACAATTTTTAACATAGAGATTTTAGATTCGTATTACAAAGAATATCCACTTAGCGAAGCCACAACAATAAAATTGCCCGTTTTTAAGTTACGTGTTGAATGTTCCTCTGGAACTTATATTCGTTCTTTAGCTTATGATTTGGGGGAAAAGTTAAAAGTCGGTGGAGTGATGGCCAGTTTATTACGAACCAAAGTTGGGGATTTTTGTGTGGAAGATTCTAAGCAACTTTCAGAAGTATCTCTATCACAAGTTTAAAAAGTAAAATTTTCTTTTTCTATTTTGATTTTTTCCACTTTAATAAATCCACTTTTTTTTGCTAATTTAAATATTGGTCCAATAGCCACCATATAAATTAAGTATGCAATATTTGAAAAGAATTGAAATATTCCAAAAACCACCAGCCCCATTAAAGGTTTCAACCAGTTTTTGTATGGTTCCACTAAATCGTTAATTTGTTTTTCTACTGTCACCATTACTGTTTTATCCACGTTTTGGCCTTTCATTAGTTGTTGAATTGGTTGTTCTGATACCTCTACCAATTTTTTTCCAAGGTTAATATTTGGGTCGTAGTAAGTTGAATGAATAATCACTAGTACACCGCCTAAAACACTGAATATAAAAAGTAATCCTGTATTGGAAAAGCGCAATATAAATCGTGGATCCATTTTTACTAAAATACCTTTTAGTTGATCAGATTTATAAATATCGTAAGAAAGTAATAAAAGTGCTGCTGTTGATATTGTTAACGCGTTATAAAAGTTGTAGTTAAGCAATGCCAAAAACATTGCCAAGGTAACTGGAACAGAAATTAACACATATTGTTTCCATTTTCCCCACGCTCCGATTGTTAATGAACACGTGATAATTGTTAAAAACATTAATCCAATAACTTGTATTGAAAATCCTGTGGATATTTTAAAGTAATCTACGGTTTTAATATAAGAAATTATTAGTTGTGTTAAAAGGAATGATTCTATGAATAATAAAACGGCCAAACTGATTGGTTTGATGTTTTTGGACATTATGTTAATGATATCAAAAATAGTGGTAGATAATATGGCAAAATACCTCTGGCATTTTTGCATATTATCTGGTGGCAACTCGTTGCTTTGCAACTATTGCACCCCAAGTGACTAAATTCGTTTTACTCATTAAGTCACTTGGTGGGACCCACAGGGCTCGAACCTGCGACCTCCGCAATGTCAATGCGACGCTCTAACCAGCTGAGCTAGGGTCCCCTATGAACCAAAAATTACTTTTTACGTGGTTCCATTATTTTATCAATAATTCCGTATTCTAGTGTTTCTTTTGCACTCATCCAT
>CAYOCN010000104.1:1822-2130 GCA_964402525.1 uncultured Candidatus Saccharibacteria bacterium
TTATCACGTTCAATGTCGTCTTGAACTTTTTTAAATGTTTGACCAGAACCCTCTGAAAGTATTTTTGCGTAATCTTCTCGTAATTTAGTTACGTGTTTTGCTGTTATTTCAATGTCTGTGGCTTGTCCTTCTACACCGCTAGAAACTTGGTGAATCATACAATAACTTCCGGGAAGTGCAAATCTTTTTCCTTTAGTACCGCCACACATAATCATAGCTCCGGCTGACGCGGCAAGACCAACGTTAATGGTTGAAATTTCGTTTTTAACGTGGCGCATAGTATCGTACATAGCTAAACCTGCGTAGGC
>CAYOCN010000105.1:0-2097 GCA_964402525.1 uncultured Candidatus Saccharibacteria bacterium
TTACGAGCAAAGGATTTTAAGTCCTTCGTGTATACCATTCCACCACTCGCCCACGCCACGTATTATAAAAAACATTTTAGCACATTTGGTGCTTTAGTTAAGATTGTAAAGTTCCACTGGTGGCCCGCTACGCGTGCACCCCATTCTACTAAATTCACTTCGTTCATTAAGTATAATGGTGCCCCCGGGGCGATTCGAACACCCGACCTTTTCCTTAGAAGGGAACTGCTCTATCCCCTGAGCTACGAGGGCGTAACTTAGTACATGGCTATTTTACCCGATTTTAAGGAAAATGGTAATACTTTGAGGGTTTTACCCTTCCACAACCTCTGCTAATTCTTTTTGAGGCATTTTAATTTTTCGTGGAACCACTATTAATGCAATTATTGCCGACAATACAATGGTAAAACCGGTCATTATAAAAGTGGCACCAAAGTCAAAATATTTTGATATAAAGCCTAAAATTATTGGTCCCACAGCATATGCCAAGTTTATAGATATTTGATTCGCACTTACTAAGTCGTTGCCTTCCTCGCGAAGTCTGGCGACGTAATCTTCAAATACCGCTTCTACTAAAATGCTTATTATTCCGTAAAAAGTTGAGGCTATGAATACGGCAGTTAAAATTAAAGGTACATTGGAGGTGGTTCCAATTAATGCCAAGCTTACTCCACACAATATTCCACCTATAAAAGATATTCGTTTTTTGCCCAAGTTTTCATATTTCTTTTGAATCATTGGAGTTATCACTCCAACAAATACGGCGGGTAATCCATAAATTACCATAAATAATCCACCTAAGGCGCTGGCTTCTCTAAGTTCTTCTGCGTATAAAATTCCGGTTGTCCAAAATGAAACGTCTAAAATAGTTATAGCAAAGCTAAATAACAATATTGGCCATAATCTATGAAGCAGTACTTTTAACACTTTTAATTCTTTTACTAATGATTTTTTCTTTGCATTTGTTGAGTCTTTTTCTTTGCTACTTTTAAAGGT
Source organism: uncultured Candidatus Saccharibacteria bacterium (assembly GCA_964402525.1). Taxonomy (GTDB): domain Bacteria; phylum Patescibacteriota; class WWE3; order UBA101185; family UBA10185; genus CAYOCN01. Next base: position 997 of record CAYOCN010000105.1, read on the forward strand.
TTGAAGGAAAAATAAATAAATTATTCCAGCGATAGCAATTGCAAGTATTGTGGCGTAAAAAGAAAAGTTGAACGTTTTTCCTATTAAATATACCGCGGCAGCCGGTCCGGCCATGTACGCTAGTGACTGAAATGTGCTGGTGGTTGAAAACGCAAGTGTGTGGTGTTCGGGTGACGAAAATTTGTGAATAAAATTATACTTTGAGTAGTTGCGCAATTCGTAATAGGCAGACCAAATAAACATTGCTAAAACAAATGAAGCAATGGATTTAGGTAATATAAGTAAATTTAATGGAAATAAAAATGCAATTAAGATTGTTCCTATAATAAAAAATTTGTAGGGTTTTAAACTTAATTTTTCTCCCACCCAAATGTCAAAAAATATTCCAAAAAAAGAGGATACTGATAAAACTAAACCTACTAAAAATGGATCTTTCAAATGTTCTTCAATGAAGATTGGGGTGACGTACGACATTATTCCGTCGCCCAATGACACAAAAAACATTATTAATGAAAATACTATTAGTGGTCCAAAAATGTTTGTCTTTAATGAAATATTTTTCCAAATCATAAATGTATCATTTCTTCCATCGTGGTAGTTCTGGAAGCATGTCTTTTACCATTTTTTCTGCTTCTTCTTGTGTTGCGCCTAAAAAGTTAACAGCTGCTTCTATACTTCCTTTTTCAACTTCTTCTCTGGTTTTTAATTCGCCGGTTTCTTGATTTTGGCAATATATACAATAATGTTTATCGTGTTTTGAAGTTGTATCTTCATCTGTGGGCATGCCACAACTTTCGCAAATAGGTGTTTCCATAAAAGTTTCTCCTTTTAGTGCCTAATTTAATTTATTGGAGCGGCGGACCGGGCTCGAACCGGCGACCTTCTCCTTGGAAGGGAGACATTCTACCACTGAACTACCGCCGCATATGCTGATCATTATATCGCTATTTAACCTTTTTCAAAAGGTGGCTTCTTTCTCTTTCGTATTCTTGTTTAGTTATTTTATTTTTTTGTAATAACTCTTTTAATCTATTTAGAGATTTTTCGTATGAAGATATTACCTGATTTTCTTCTGGTTTTTCAACTTTATTAATGTGGTGT
>CAYOCN010000106.1:0-2088 GCA_964402525.1 uncultured Candidatus Saccharibacteria bacterium
TCAATCTCCATCTTTGCTTGTGAAGGGACAAATTCTGTTTCATAATCTAACCAATCGGCATATGAGCTATTTTTCAAAGGTTTTATTGTTCTCATTGGATTTTTTAGTAACCCAGAAGAAATAGAACTATTATCAGTTCCCTCTATTGTTGTTGTAGAAACATCCGGAATAACTGCTACCTCATTTAACTTTACAGTTTTATCTTTTACATTCAGAAATTCTAGAGATTTTAATAATGAGTTTTTGTCTGTTTTTTCTAATTCTCTTGTAACGTACACAACATTACCCATTAAACCGTTATTATTTAATTCTCCTTTATTTCTTGATACTAATAGGCTTCTACTCGGATTTTGACTTGCCGATGTAAACATATATCCTGTTATAGATTGGTCGTTTATGCCATCTTTTCCGTTTAAAAGAATATAAATCGAACGGAAACCAGAAGGCCTATCACCTTGAATACCAAGTCTTAACCCATTACCTTTTAAATCGTATGGAATAACAGCTCCTCCTTTACTAACACTCCTATAAATTAATTTATGTTTTATACCATTTTGTTTATTTTCATTTCCTTTAAAATTTCTGTTATTCAGAACTTCTTGAGGAAACAAATCATAATTATTGACGTAACCTCCCCATTTAAAACACGCTTGGCATTCCTGCAAATAATCACCCATTGTTTTTAAGATAGTAGATGACAATAAGTTATTGAAATTTAGCTTATCAACTTGGTATTGGACATTTTTCCACATTGTCTTGATAACTGCCAATGTTCCACCGCGCTGACCCCCAGCTGTTTCTTCAGCTGAATTAGATGTAGCCTCAGTATATACAGTATCATATATTTGTTTTATTTTTTCGATTACACTTCTGTAAGCTACTCTGGCGTTTAAATCACGCGATTCTGATACTTTTATTCCAAGCGTCGAAAGAGTCATTACATCTTTTTCTCCTCCTTCTTCACAGACCAAATCATAATAAAGTTTTGCTGTTAGTTCGTCGGTTCCATTAACGGTTTCATTGTAATTTAATACAACCCCTCCAAATGATATTTTTCTACCGGTTTCATTTGAGTAAACTATTTCAGAATAAGATGTTCCCACTTCTTTTGGTTCTGAAGAATTATATTTTAATGAACAATTATCCATTGCATCCATCATAGACGATGTTGGACAAAAAATACCCCTTTGTAAATTACGATATAGACCAAAAATTGGCTGACTATCTTTAAACCATTTATTGTAATTTTGTTCAAAATCACTAAAAAACTCTGGATTTGTTTTCAATTGTTCCAATAAAAATATTTTGTTTTCTAACGCTTTTATCTGGGTTCTTTTAGTCTCTTCCAATTTATATGCTAATTCCAATAATTTGTTATATTCTATTATTGTTATGGTTCCAGCTTTTTTTTTTGAAGTTAACTGTGAAATTGGGGTAACGTATTGTTCTGCTATATCTGTATTTATTTTATCCAATTCAGAATTTGTTGAAGCCAACATTGTTTCTAATTTTTCTTGATTTACACCTGTCTCATCATATACTGTTTGTTTTATATCGTTTAAACATTCAGTAACAGCTGTAGCAAAATTGTTTAGATAGAACAATTTGTTTCCATTAATATTAGCACCAACATTCGCTGCATTATTAATAATAAACTTAAATTTTGGAGCAGGTAAATTAAATTTAGTGCCTTTTTTGTGCATTAATGTCTGATTTAAACTCAATAATTCATATAAATTATCTACTGTTTGTCCTTGTTCGTCTAATTGTATAGGTTCAATTTTACTATTTTGTAACTGTTTTATTGTGTACATATTATTCTGATATGTTTTTTTCATTTTATCAAATAACAGTGGCATTACTGTCTTTCTTGGTTGTTCTATTATATCTACGTTAGGGTCCTTAGAACTTTCTACAACTGGTTGTTCCTGTATAGAAGTAGAAGCAACAGGTTCCTCTAAAACGACAGGTTGTTCCTGTATAGGAGTAGAAGCAACAGGTTCCTCTAAAACGACAGGTTGTTCCTCTATAGAAGTAGAAGCAACAGGTTCCTCTAAAACGACAGGTTGTTCCTCTATAGAAGTAGAA
>CAYOCN010000107.1:0-2079 GCA_964402525.1 uncultured Candidatus Saccharibacteria bacterium
ACAGTTACCGCAGAGGGTTATAAAAGCCTTTTTGCTGCAATAACAAATTCAGAATCTGGTTTTAATCCCTTAGATGGAACCCCAGGTCACCGTAATGGATATGATGTGGGTAATACTTATTCAGAGGGGTTACTTTCATTAAGTGTTGGTGATGGTGCCGTTAAAAATATAGCAAGAAAATATGGAGTTTCGGCACAAGAAGTGATAAACAACCCAGCATATAATATGGAAGCTGGTGTTATAATTATGACGGCTCAAGTTAAAAAAACTGGTTCCATATCATACCCAAAAGGATACTGGGGACCACTACGAAGGGGTGAGTAGTATTTAAATCATTTATATAACATGAAAAAAACAATCACAATTATCATATTAATATTTTTAATTCTACTTGGTGGGATTGGGTATTATCTTTACATAAACAGCGGAAGTAAAACAGTTGATTCAGGAAAAATATTTGATAGTGTTAAAAACTTTTTTCCTTTTGGAAATCCACAAACACCGAATCAGCCAGATGTTCCTGTTGTTGGAACAACAACAGAGCCTAGGAGGGAAGAGGGGGTTAAAATCGATCGTATGTTTCAAATTTCTAAAGCTCCCGTCGCAGGATTTATAACATTCGATATTGTTTCCACAAGTACAGAATTCTTTTTTAATAAAGAAAAAAATGCAACCACAAGCACCACAACAAAACAAACAGAAACCTATGTAAGGTTTATGGAAAGAGCAACGGGCCACATTATAGAATCTAAAATTTCAAACCTTGAAGAGAAGAAGATTTCAAACGAGACAATTCCAAAAGTATATGAGGCATATTTTAATTCAAAAGGAACTGAGTTTATAACGAGAACCCTTTCTGGTGATAATATAAACACCGAATATAGAAAAATTTTCTCTGGTACTACCACCACAATATCAAAACCTTTTCCTTATCCATACAATACAGACATAATTATTGCAAAAGGGGATAGTGTTTTTTACACAACAAAAACATCAACAGGTTCAATTGGTTACACATCTAATTTTGAAAACAAAAAACCTTTAAAAATCCTCGATACACCACTTCGTGACATTGGATCATCTTGGGATGGTGGAAATTTAGTAGAAATATTCAGTAAACCAAACTCAGGGCAGTTGGGAGTATCGTTTGTTGTGGACATAAAGAAAAAATCATTCAAAGAAAATACTTTAAACATGTTTGGTTTAACAACAAACATAAACTCTAGCAGCACTCTTTCTCTTTACAACACAAACATAGAAGATTTATCTTTGGGGGCTAAAGTTTTGTATAAAGGTTCTGCTTTCTATCTAAAAGCAAAAACACTTCCAGAAAAGTGTGTTTGGAGTAAAAAAAATAGCAAACTTGCATATTGCGTAGTCCCAAACTACCCAGATAAATTAAAGTTGCCAGAAAAATGGTACCAAGGAGTAACATCGTTTAATGATGATTTTTGGAGCATAAATGTTGAAACAGGGTCAGAAAACCCAATATACAGACCAAGTGAAGATGGTAAACCACAACCAGATGCTATAAATTTAAGTTTGAGCACTAAGGAAAACTATTTGTTCTTTGTAAACAAGAAGGATTTGACGCTTTGGGGAGTGTCTTTGTAATTTAAAATGTAAAATGTAAAATGTAAAATTGAAACAAAAGACCACAACTACGTTGTGGTCTTTTGTTTTGTATTATTTTTTAACTTTACATTTTAAATTTTTAATTAAAATGTTTCCTCCGGAACCGTCTCAACATATCGAATGGTCAAATGTCTATCTTTTCCCATCCCCACAGACTCTGTTTTAATATTTGGGTTATCTGTGAATAGTGCATGAACAAACATTCGCTCGTATGAGCTCATAGGCTCAAGCTCAACAGTAGTTTTGAATGAAACCGCTCTATCTGCCATCATCTTCGCCTTGTGCTCAAGCTGGCGCAGTGTAGCGTCTCGGTAATCATTTATATCGATTGAAAAAATAGGGTCTGTTTCCAGTTTTAAAACACTTGTCACCATTCTTTTTAAAAGAAAGTTCAAAGATTTTAGCGTTTCTCCTTGTGGTCCAATTAGCATTCCTGAATCAGCA
>CAYOCN010000108.1:0-1940 GCA_964402525.1 uncultured Candidatus Saccharibacteria bacterium
TGTACAAGATGTATTTTGTTTTTTTGCTTCAATTATTGCTACTGGTAATGGTGCCAGACCATCACCAACCGGTAAACAAAGTAAATAATCACTTCTTCCTTGTCTTCTTTTAGGTTTACCATCAATAATATCTGTACCACCAGGTGTAACTTCTACTTTAATCAAGTCGTTATTCCATCCTAAGTTAAATAGAACAGGGTCAATCAAATCACGACGTGTTTGTGCTTCGTTTCTCATACGTTTAAGTGAATTTGTTGATTTTTTAAGTTTTCTCACATACTTTACTATGACTGCTTTAATAAAGATAAAATTAGATTTTAAAAATATTGTGAAATAATAAACAAAGATATAAAAAATTGAAATTAAGAAAGTGAAAAATTAAAATATTTGTTAACATTGCAAAAGATGGAGAATAATTAGGAATTAGGCACTTCCACTTCGCTCAGTGAACAGCTCACTTCAACTGTTACGACTTAGCTCAGAATGTATATTTAGAATTATAAGCATAATAATATTCATCAGGAGTAATATTTAGATTGTAAGTGATGTTGAGGTTATCGCAGAGGACTTGCAAGTTATAATTGGTTAAAGATACATCTTTTTCTTTATCGAGTATCCAACATTCGGGATGGAATTTAGAATATTGTTGTTTGATTAATGCTTTTAGCTGAAATTGATTATGTTCAATTTTAAAATGGAATAATTAATTTTCAATAAAGTAAGGTAGAAATAATGGAAATAAAAGTATTCAGACTATTTTGTTCCTTTTAATTTTCTGGTTTTTATTTTCCTTTTATTGATTTCGTGTAGCTATTTTGTTCTTTACTAAGAAACTTATTAATATTTAACAATTATCTTTATTTATACACTCATTCAATAAATACGACAAGCCAAAAGGAGGTATAAATCCGGTTAACGCTGCACCTGTTTCATCATTTACCCAATCGGAACAATCTTTTGGGAATGTCCAGTTTTCAAAATCTACAACTACTTTCATGCTGTTTGTTTGAAGGGGTTGTTTTGGAAGATTAAATCCAAAACGTTCAAATATACGTTTACCCTTCATCGCTGATAGAATATTGTCTAGAGCACGAGCATAAATTTTAGGAGGTGTTTTTAACTTGCTTTTTTTATTCAGGTCAGGTTCGGTAAATATCTTACTTCCATATTTAATGGTTTCTATTAAGGCCTTTTCTAAATTGTAAACCGGTTCGATATGTTGAGCTGCCGGGTTAGTATACTTATAACGAAAAGCACTCTTATTTTTGGGTCGCCACTGTTTTAACCATTCTTTTTTTAGTAATTCAGCTGTTTCTTTGTTTGGAACAATAAGATGAAAATGTGGATTATAAGTCTTTGTTTTGGGGTTGAAATTACATTCAAGCGATTTAACACCAATTAACTTAATCCCTTTGCCTCTCTCGAACCTTTTCTTGCATCGGTTGTGAATAAATTCGAATGCTTTCAACATTCCATACATCCAGCGGTCTAACTTTTCTTCTTTGCATGCTTTTACGGTAAGTGTTACAAATTGAACATCCTCCCATTGCGAAATAACCGGTAAGAAACGGTTAATTGTGTCGGCTTTACGTATAGCATTACAAACGGTACAAAATCGATTTTTACAGTATTTACCATACATTTTATTGTCAGATACTATTACATTGTTCAGGCAATGGTAGGCATTCCAGTATGCTTGTATTCTTTCTGTTTCTCCTTTTTCTTTTGCTACATCTATCAAAGCCAAAACCATTTTTTGAGTTATTAGTTTTCTTTTGGCTCTGTTTGCTAACGATGTATTATTTATAATGTCAGTTCCATTCCCTGATACTATAGCGATTTGTGGCGATTTTTTATTTTTTTCTGTCCCACTTTCTGCTAATGTATTAAATCCAAAACGTTCAAATATACGTTTACCCTTCATCGCTGATAGAATATTG
>CAYOCN010000109.1:0-684 GCA_964402525.1 uncultured Candidatus Saccharibacteria bacterium
TTCGAAAGTCTCAAACCAATATACCCTGGATTGTTTAAAATAAGGCTTTGGAAGCGAAGTTCCTTTATCGGTACTATAAGTGTGCATTGTTATATCGGGAATGGCTGTTACTATTTTTTTTGGATACAACACCGGAATATTAAAATGAGGAACATAGAATAGATCTAGGTTATAAGACAAAACTTTAAATAAAAACACTATTTGTTCCTTAAACGAATACCAAGGAACATCAGCTAATACTTTTTTAAAATTAGAATTTTGAGGTTTAAATGAATCAAAGTTGTTTTTTCTTAGAAAAACCACGTAATTGTTTTTTGTATCAACCTTCTCCAAATGTTCAATTATAGCCTTTGTATATCGCCCTGGACCAGCTGCCGCGAAAAACCGACCATCAATACCTATTTTGTAAGAATCTTTCATAAACCTATTCTCCAATTTTAAGATACATAAGTCAAAGTTTTGCTAAATTTTGGTAATATAACATCTAATGAATAAATCATTTTTAAAAATTTCATTTGTGGGAATTGGTCACATCGTAAACGCCCTCTTAGGTTTTGTGTTTTTAACAGCATTAGCTCGATCTATGTCTTTGGATGATTTTGGTAAATATGCATTAATAACCAGCATTTTAGTAGCAGTAGCAAAACTCACCGATTTTGGAACAAATTCACTATACGTTTCAGA
>CAYOCN010000109.1:694-1936 GCA_964402525.1 uncultured Candidatus Saccharibacteria bacterium
CGTTGCAGAATCTCTTACACACGAAGATAAAAAAATAACAAACACTTTTTATTCAATAAAACTATTGCTATTAATCGTGACAATTCCGTCATCACTACTAATTTTGTATGCTTTTAATATTAAAGACTTAGACATTATATTGTTGTTTATACTAGGTTTAATCGCTTACACAATTAACTTAACGCTATATTCCTTATTTCAAAAACTAGAAAAATTTCATTTAGTGGTTTTAATAAATAGCATTATTGCTGTAATAAAAGGTTTATTTGCTGTAATAATTTTTTTAAAAATGTTTACACCAAATGTTACCAGCTCTTTTGCTATCTTTTCATTATCGGTTTTTCCAAGTTTAGTTTTATATTGGTTCTTACCAAAAGAATTAAAAGAATTTGCCTTTTCCACTAAAAATATTAAAGAGTTTTTTAACAAATCGTATCCAGCAGGAGTTTCTCAAATAATAACCGAAAGCTGGTCCGCCATAAGTAATACCATGGCTAAATTGGCTCATGGCTTTTCAAATGTAGGAATTTTTTCATTGGCCGATAAAATTTCAAATATTTTTGCACTATTATCTTTATCAATATTTACAGTGTTATTACCAAAAAATGCTAGAAGAAAAAAAGAAAATCTTGGCTATGATTTTAAAGAAACATTTTTAATGTGTGGCGTCATTGTGTTGCTGGCAGTTGGAGGAATAATATTTTCGGAATTATTTTTAATAAAGTTATTTGGAAATAAATTTGTAGAGTCAGTAGGACTTTTAGATTTAATGATTGTAGCCAGCGCCATCATAGCCATAAATTCTTTTATGGAAAACTACTTTTTTGTGGAAGGTAAAACTAAATATTTATTAAATATATCTTTAATAAAACTTGGAACCTTTTTGGTGGCAGCATCTTTTATGTTAGATAAATATAATCTACAAGGCATCGCAACCGCTCAAGTAATATCGGGAATAATAACTTCTATATTTATATTTAGCGTGGCAAAAAGAGAAACTAAAAATTAAATAGTTTTCATTTTAACTATCAACTCATTTTTAATATTATACAAATCCAGTAGTTGTTGAGTTATAAGAGGATCTTTATTACCTTCACGTTGTCTAGACTCCAAAGTACTAATTTGTTTAGATACGGTACTAAATTTATCACTGTCTACTTTATAATCAGAAACGTAATACCAAAGTACCCAATCACCATCTTCACCAATCACCACAGGTTGTTTAGTGGTTTGAGGAATTGT
>CAYOCN010000110.1:0-1910 GCA_964402525.1 uncultured Candidatus Saccharibacteria bacterium
AAACTTGCTTTTTGGCCTATCCTAGTATATGGGTTAGCTACTGCTACTGTGAAAGCTAATTTTAGCTTATCCTTCCCCCTATTTTTAGCCATTTCCTTGCTTTTTATTGGACTTTCTTCAAAAACATTATGCTTTCATTATCAAATTGCTTCAAAATTTGTTATGAAATATGTTATGCTTTCTCCAACGCGTCATTCTATCTTTTTAAATCATAAAAATTCTATTATTTAAACCATTAATTTAAGTGTACATGAAATTAAAAATCAGGTTTTGGATTACTTCTGCCTTTATTTTATGCCTATTTGTAGGAGCTTTTGCTCAAAACATTGAGGTAGGGGGCAAGGTGACCAATAAGACCAACGGCGAATTGCTTGTCGGCGCTTCAGTAGTAGTGAAAGAAACAAACAAAACTACTTTGACTGATGCGAAAGGAAATTTTACAGTTTCCATTCCTGCAAAAGGAGCAACTTTAGTAGTTAGTTATGTAGGCATGAGCAAAGTAGAGAAAAAAGTATCTGCTGCGGGAACTGTCAACTTTGAATTAACCGAAGTAGCCACATCCAATTTAAGTGAAGTGATTGTAATTGGGTATGGTACCCAAAAAATCACCAACGTTTCTGGTGCTATCTCCACTATTAAAAGTGTAGACATCGAGAAAGTGAATGCAGTTCGTACCGAAGAGGCCCTTCATGGTCGTGCTTCTGGGGTGAGTGTCATTAAAGTTGGTTCTCCAGTTTCTAGTCCTACAGGATTAATTGGAGGTATTCCTTGTTTCACAGGAACAGATCCTACGGTGATAGTAGATGGAGTGCAACAATCTTTAGTTGATTTAAATTCTATCAACCCTAACGATATTGAAACCATCAACGTACTTAAAGATGCGGCAACCACTGCTATCTATGGTGTGAGAGGCGGTAACGGTGTGATTGTGGTAACTACCAAATCAGGCAAGAAAAATCAAAAAACTGAATTTAGCTTTAGCAGTAACTATGGTGTACAACAAGTCATGAACACGATTGGTGTTTTAAATGCCACTGAATATGCTGCTATGTTAAATGAAGGAAGTACTACTGCAGGTGGTGCTCCAATCTTTTCTAACTTATCTGGTATTGGAGTAGGCAACAACTGGCAAAATCAAATTTTCAAAGATGCTCCGCAACAAATTTATAATTTGACTGCTAAAGGCGGTTCCGAAAAAATGTCTTATTTATTAAGTGCAGGTTATTTAAACCAAGGTGGTATTGTAGGCGGTACTGATAAATCTAATTTCACAAGATCTAATTTTACAGCTAATTTGAATTTTGATTTATCTTCTAGATTAAAATTCATCATGAATACCAGCGCTTTAATATTAGATTCTAAAGGCGTTTTAGAAAACTCGTTTAATAGTGTGATTGGAAGTGCTTTAAACTTTGATCCTACCGTTTCTATTTTAAATACAAAAAATACAGCAAGTAAATTTGGCTTCAGTAATTTGCTTCTATCTGAAATTTTTAACCCACTTACTGTTTTAGATAATACTTATAATAAAAATATAGGAACTAAGTTATATGGTAAGTTTGAATTACAATATGACGTGATTAAAAATGTGAAGTTCACTTCTCGTTTTGGATATACAAAGTATGATGGTAATGCTAAATCATTTAGTCCACTTGCTTATTATGGCACTTACAACGTCGATAATTCAATGAATGAAGATGGTTCTGCGGTATTAGGTAAGCGTAATAAAATTTCGCACGACAAGGCAAGTAACTTTAATTATATTTTTGAGAACTATTTCAACTATAATTTTAACATTAATACCAACCACCATTTTGAAACTGTAGCGGGTATGTCTGCTCAAAAAACTACAGGCAATACTGCAGGTGCGAGTCGTCAAGATGTGCCGTTTAACTCATGGGCATTTGCAG
>CAYOCN010000111.1:0-1893 GCA_964402525.1 uncultured Candidatus Saccharibacteria bacterium
AACTATGGTACTAATAACACACGGTTTATGAAACTCTCGAACAATAATCGCAGCATGGCACGTAATGCCTCCTTGCTCTGTTACTACTGCAGCAGCCTTTTTAACAAGAGGCACGGATAAAGCAACTTTGTTTCTGTAAATTTGTTTAAACTTTTAAATTTTTATTATCCCATTTTTAAAATTTTTATTTTCCTGTGAATTGTTGTGCATAACATCCATGTTATACACGAACAATTAACAGGCCGTGCCACAATCACGCTTGATTATGTACAACTTGCTAAAACCAGCAGTCCATGCTGTTTTTTTCGCAAGTTGTACATAATCAAGCTTTATAAAACTTTTTTATATTTTTTTATCTAACATTCAAATATGCAGTTCCTGTTTGCCATTCTTCAGATATTTCAAGTAAAATAGCGCTTACTAAACGTTCACAAGATTCAACGTTTGGAAAAATGTTAACTACACTAGTTCTTCTTTTGATCTCTCTGTTAATACGCTCAACAATATTACTTGTCCTTATTTTTACCCAGTGCTCAACTGGAAAATTAAAAAACGTCAATCCTTCTGATATATTGTCAATCATCCATTTTGATAATAAAGGCGCATCTTTGGCATATTTTTGTGAAACTATGTTCAATAGTCTATCAGCTTCAGATTTATCTGGCGCATTAAAAATAGACCTTATATCAAATGCAACTTGCTTTTTCATTTCTTTTTTTGGAACATAACTTTGTGCGTTTTGTTGTAAATGAAAATTACATCTCTGCCATTTCACACTTGGAAATACAGCTCTTTTCGCCGCCTTTAAACCAGTATGTGCATCGCTTATTATTAACTCAACTCCATGCAAACCCCTAGATACCAAGCTTTGCATAAAATCTCTCCAGTGCGCTTCTTGCTCAGAAAGTTTTACAGAAATTCCAAGTATTTCTCTCTTGCCATTTTCGTTAATACCAAGGGCTATTAAAATCGCACAATCAATTACACTGTTGTCATATCTGATGTTTTCATATCTAGCATCTAAAAATAAATATTTATAACTTCCCAAACTTCTATTACGCCACTTACTCAATTCTTCATCAAGCGCTTTAGAAGCCCGACTAACATCGCTGCTGGAAACATCAAATCCACCAAGTTCTCCTATAATGTTTTGTACTTTCCTTGTAGATACTCCAGAAACATACATTTCAGCTATTGACGCAATTAAAGCTCTTTCTGATCTTAGTCCTTTTTCTAAAAACGATGGATAAAAATCACAACTCCTTACTTGTGGTACCTTTAATTCTATTTCTCCAATTCTGGTTTTTAATGTCTTGTTTTTAAAACCATTTGAGTAATCTTTGCGTTGATCGCTTCTTTCGTAGTGTCCAGCATTTAAGTGTTTGCTACGTTCAATTTTCATTGCCTCATTAACCAAAATGGACACTGCTTTATCTAAGCCATCCATACCCTCTGTAAAAAGTATTTCACTTATTCCTGATATTACGTTATCATTTTTTTGACAAGTCATTTAGTTTTTCCTATTTTAAATTATTTCAAGATAAATCTAAAAAGTTTAAACTTTGGCTTGTCTTTTTACAAATTCAAGAACAAAACAATAAATTTACAGAAAAGATGTTACACTAACCCATCCTTGGAAAACCCGAAGTTCCTAATCTCATCTTGGGTCGATGTTTCAAAATACAATGTTGTTAAATCATAAAATAAAACATCAATAGTTCTTTTAGATTCAGCAAGCAATTGTTTTGTGTTGTCGTACACGGTTTTTTTAATCTTATCAATAATTGTAGGAGTAATTTTATCCATTAATCTATAAATGCTATCAATATTGCATTCAACTCCATATTCGCTAGCCAGCTTTGTGGTTCTAAGCTTGCTAGCCGGTGCCGCGAT
>CAYOCN010000112.1:0-1873 GCA_964402525.1 uncultured Candidatus Saccharibacteria bacterium
TATAGATGAAAGCATAACAAAACCCTGCAGCACTTGTTTTAGATTTAAAAAATGTAGACCATGCAGAGCTGTGGCCGATAAAGTTTATGGCACACTGGAATCAGGAGATTTAGACTGTCCTTTGTTTTGTCATACTTGCAAATAGCTACGGAGAAGGTTTTGATAAAATCAGTTTCTGACATACCTGAAGTTCTCGTTGAGAGCAAAAATTATGAGTTAAAAAAATTCTCTAATATTCATTCAGAAAAACCTGTATATATACTAAAAGTAAAAGTTTAGGTTCTTTTTTTCTCCTGAATGAATATGATTATTTTGTTTGGGAAAATATCGATGGAACAAACACTATATCCTAAATTGGGATTTTTTTACCACTATGAGATTTTGAGGTTACAAGTTTTTCTGAAATATTTCATAATTGCAAGATTTTAAATTGCAGTTTATGTTGAACACCGGGAAGACGCTTATCATTAAAATATGATTTTGATAATTATACGTGTCTGAATAGTGATATTACTACTATGTAGTTTTAGGCCCAACAATTTGAACATCAGGCTCATTTAATACTTAATAGTGGTAAAAAATATTCAATTAAGGACTATATCAGATATATGCCTAAAATTTTCAGATAAATATAAAAAGGGGAAAAACAATTTTCGAGATAAGGATTCCCATCCCCCTTTTTTAGTAGATTCGTATTCTTTTGCTACAGAATGTTTGGTAGGTTTTTGTATAATTGGGCATCTCTTATTGTCTACGTTCTTGTTATATCAGTAGGTATCTTCACTTTTTTTGCTACGTTAAATCAAAACATTAATCTTTGTGGTATACACAGTTATTTTTACGCCCTTTTAGCTTGTATAGTACCTGTAGTTATTCATGAAATGTCCCACGCATTTACGTGTTTCCACTACAAAAGAACAATCTATGATTCTGGATTTATGTTTTACATGTTTATACCGGCATTTTATGTAAATACCAGCGATGTATGGATGGAAGAAAGGGGGAAACGTTTTATAGTAAGCTTTAGCGGTCCTACGTGTGATGTATTTATGGGGTCGCTCTTTGCAGTTATTTACACATACTATGGCCAATCTCCATATATTTATCTTATATCTTGTATGTCTTTTGCCAGGGGGTTGCTTAATTTGACCCCCACTTTTAAAATGGGATGGGTATTATTGCCTTATGGATGCTTTAGACATTTACAATCTTTCATTATCGGCGAAAAACTTTCTTTTCAAATATATCCCAGCCGGATATACAAATCCAAAACCTTTGCCTTATCTCGAAAAGAGATGGTTTTGCTAATTTATGGATTTCTTTCTCGACTATTTTTTATCTATTTCATCGGTGTGCTTATAGTTAACACATTCACCTGGGTTGTAAATATATATTGCGGAAAACCTATAACATTTACCGCTTCCTTAATAATCAGCGTAATATTGTTAGGAACACTACTTTTAAATTTTCTTAAGTATTTTATTGAAAGAATAACGGTTGTTGGGAAAATAGTTTTTCTTCGCTTAGTTAGCAGATTTCCGACCAAGCACTAAGTAGTAAGAAAATGGAGCCAGCTGTCGGATTTGAACCGACGACCTACTGATTACAAGTCAAATTATTTACTTTTTTATTCTTTTTTATTTAACTTGCTTTTGTGTACATTTTGAGGTAAATTCTTTGTCTCAATGAGAATTATTCTTTTTCTTATTTTATATAATTTTATTTTAAAATGATAGCCCAATGGTAGCCCATGAAAATTAAATTTATAAAGAGCATACTTGATTCCCTGCCTTTTACGGATAGTAAAAGTAATCGTACGACTTACTACGATTCCCAAACGCCTTATCTCGTACTAAGAATATCACATAACAGG
>CAYOCN010000113.1:0-1864 GCA_964402525.1 uncultured Candidatus Saccharibacteria bacterium
TTTAATAGTTTCTTTAGAATGGTTAAAACCTTTGTGATTTACTGACATTTTTTCTCGACTACTTTCACTATGTTTTTTACCAAACATTGGGTTATTTTTACCGGAAACATTATGATGGTTTTGTGATATTTTTAATCGATGCTCAGGTGTTAATTTCTTATTTAAGAAAAAATTATTAGTAGACCCACCTTCACCACCTTCAGTTATATTATAACCTATATTTTTATTAGTTGAATCGTATTGTTTTATCCAATATTTTTCTCGTTCAGATAATTCAAATTTGGTTTTACAATATTCTATAATTTCTCTGGTAAAATTATGTTTACCATTTTTTTTTATAGATTGTTTTAATATTTTACCGGAGCCTAAATATGTTTTAGATTCTCTAACTAATTTACCTATGTAAATTTTACCATTAAGGTTATTTGTTGTTTTATATATGAACATAATTTTACACGACTTAATTGAAGATATATTATATAAATATAAAAAATATTTGAAGAGTTTTGTTTTTAATAAAAAAACATTATCTTTGTACTATAATTAAAAAAGTTAAAGTTATGAATTATGTAGATTGGTGTGTAGAACAGCACCGCAAAACAAATCATCAATACGACAAATACCTTCCGTATGAATTTCATTTACGAATGGTGAATAACGTGTATGAGGATTTCCAACACCTATTAGATGAAGAGTTAAATGTTTATTGTGGTAAAGCAGTTTTTGGTCACGACCTCATAGAAGATACTAGAGTTTCATATAACGACGTGAAAAACCAATTAGGTGAAGAAGTAGCGGATATTATCTACGCAGTTACCAACGATAAAGGTAAGAATCGTAAAGAAAGAGCGGGAGACAAATACTACGAAGGTATTAGAAATACTCCGGGAGCTGTGTTTGTGAAACTATGTGATAGAATTGCAAACGTTCAGTATGGTAAGATGACTAAATCTCGTATGTTTGAGATGTATAAAAAAGAGAACTCTGAGTTCATCCTCCAATTGGGTTGGGATAGAAAAGAGAATCATCCTTATGGTGAAATGTTTAGATATTTGAATAATTTATTTAATGATTAAAAATATGAAAAGTTTATTGAAGTTTTTAGGGGTACTAGTTGTATTGTTTGTTTGGATTGAGTTGGTTGATTTTTCATTCTACTTAATGAACTTATCTGACACGTTATGGTTTTATGTTGGGTTTTTTATGATAGCGTTAATAACTGTCGGCCCAATATTTTATTTTGGTGATAACATTGCTATGTTCTTGAAGAATATGAAAGGTGTTTTTACGTATAAAGACGAAGAAGAAAAAAAAGATTAAAAAAAAATTGGTGGTACGGAATAAAGTAATATCTTTGTACCCAATTAAATAATTAATAATTAAAAAAGTAAAAAAATGAGTAGAGGTAAAGTTATCTTAGTGTTATTAGGGTTAGTGTTCGCAAGTTTATTCTTGGTAAATTCTTGTGAGAGAATTGATGCGGGTCACGTAGGTGTCAAAGTTGATATGTACGGAAGTGGTAAAGGGGTGAATGATGTCACCGAGTGTACGGGTGTAGTATTTTATAATCCTATTACTACAAAGATTTATGAGTTCCCAACGTTTATCCAACACAAAGAATACAAAGACGATAATTCGTTTGTGGTGAATAGTAAGGATGGTTCTGAGTTCAGTGTATCTCCAATTATGAACTACTCAGTACAGAGAGAGAAAGTTCCGGGAATATTTGCTAAATATAGAAGAAGTTTAGAAGAAATTGAGGAAGGATTCTTAAAAACAGCTGTGTATGACGCATTCCGTTTGGCAACTAATAAGTATACTGCGGATGGATTAATCGGGAATAGAGAAGTGTTTGAGGTTGAAG
>CAYOCN010000114.1:0-1850 GCA_964402525.1 uncultured Candidatus Saccharibacteria bacterium
CTGTTAGCGAAGATATGGATTTATTTTGGCGTTTAGCAAAAATTGGTAAAACAAAATTACCCCTTGAATTAAAGGTTTATCACACAGGAAGAAGGGCTCACAAACTTGGTTGGCCAAAACTTCTGTGGCAATGGATATCTAATACAATATCAGTCTTTTTCTTTAGAAAATCTGATGGCGAGTGGAAGGAGGTTAGATAAGCAGACTGAATTAAAATAAATAAAAATAAAATATAAATATGAAAGAAGTAAAATTATTTCCTAAGCCGGTGTCATTAAGAAAGTTAATAGGTCCTAGTTTTGTTATTCTTGCGATGGGGCTTGGGTCTGGCGAAGTTATTTTATGGCCATATTTAGCGGCTAATTATGGATTAGGAATTGCATGGGGAGCTTTACTTGGAATTACCTTTCAATACTTCCTGAATATGGAGATTGAAAGATATGCCTTAGTTAAGGGTGAGAGTGTCTTTGTCGGAATTCATAAAATTTTTAAGCCAGCAATTTATTGGTTTATCATTTCAACCTTCATTGGATTTGGATTACCTGGAATTATAGCAGCTTCTGCTCAGGTTTTCTCTAGTGTTCTAGGGATAGAGAGTTTTAAATGGATAGCAATGCTGTTTTTGATTTTAATTGGTTTAATACTTAGTACTGGCAAGACCGTTTATGGAATGATGGAAACTCTTACTAAAATAATTCTCTCTGTCGCTGTACCGTTTTTGTTTTTATTAGCTGTTTTTGTAAGTACACAAACGGATTGGATTGCACTGATGCATGGCTTGATTGGGAAAGGTGAGGGTTTTTGGTTTTTACCAACAGGAATAAGTCTGGCAACGTTCTTGGCCGCCTTTGCTTACTCAGGCGCAGGGGGAAATTTAAATCTAACCCAATCAATTTATATAAAAGAAAAGGGGTACGGGATGGGGGTTTATTCGCAAAAAATTGCCAGCTTGTTTTCTAAACACAATAATACTGAGGTTGTCTTAGATGGGAATGACTGCGCTGCTACACCAGAGGATGTTAGCCGTTTCAAAAAGTGGTGGAGACTTATCAGTATTGAACACGCGTTTGTATTTTGGTTCTTGGGCGCAATATCAATGATTTTCTTGATGATCCTGTCTTATGCCACAACCTATGGTCTTGCTGGTAATACACAAGGAATCAGTTTTGTAATTAAGGAGGGTTTGATTATCGGACAAACAACCTATCCTATTATTGGAACATTGTTTTTGTTAGCAGTGTCAGTAATGTTGTTCCAAACTCAACTTGGAATTATGGATTCAACATCACGCATTATGGCAGAGAACTTGGCTATCAAAAAATTACACGGTAAAAAAGATGGAAAGATCAATTTAGCTAAGCTTTATTACTCATTTGTTTGGGCTCAAATAGCTTTTGGAATAATTCTATTTCTATTTAATGTTTATGAGCCAAAAACATTAATAATATTAGGTGCTGTAATTAATGCTTTTGCGATGTTTGTGCATCTCGCGCTTGTCTTTTGGCTAAATCACACAATTCTACCAAAGGTATTTCGTCCTGGTTGGACAAGGAAAATTATCATAGGTGTAATTTTTGTATTCTTCGGCATCTTCAGTTTCTTTGTTTTGTGGAGTAATGTTCTTAAAAACTGGTTTGTCTAAATAGATAAGGGTGATGTTGTGGTTGTCGATGGTGCTGTGGTCGTCGCCGTCGTGGATGTTCCCGCTCCAGCCACTCCGTCTATTGTGGTGTCCGTTGATGTAGAGTTTGTTGTGGTCGCAATAGAAAAATTCAAAAAATCTTGAATAGTCATCTTTTCGGTAAAGATATCATTTGCGTTGTCTACTCCAATATATCTAAAGTGCCACG
>CAYOCN010000115.1:0-1845 GCA_964402525.1 uncultured Candidatus Saccharibacteria bacterium
ATTAATAATAATAGTGGCATTGATGTAGTTTTGTTTTTCTTGAGATTTTTTATTCCAAAAAACATTGTGCCCAAAAACGCGAACATAAAAGGAATGGATAAAACACGTGTTAATGAACCTAAATAAAATGTAAAATCTTGACGGCTGGTTCTTCCACTGTCGGCAACGTAAAAAGCTTCGATATAAATATTTTTAATAACTTCTATTGGTTTAACCCACATCGCAGGAAAAATTATTATAAAAGTTAAAACGCACGATACAAACCAAATACTTCCAACCGCTAAAACTTTTTTAAAAGAATTTTTATTTATATATGCGTTGGTTATTAAAGTTATACCCGTCATACCAAATAAAAATAATGCTTGGGTTTTA
Source organism: uncultured Candidatus Saccharibacteria bacterium (assembly GCA_964402525.1). GTDB lineage: Bacteria > Patescibacteriota > WWE3 > UBA101185 > UBA10185 > CAYOCN01. The sequence continues at coordinate 373 of CAYOCN010000115.1, forward strand.
GTTAGCAAAGCTAGTCCTGCACAAATTCCTGAAAGTATTAAATATAATTTTTTCTTGGTTTTTTCAAAGTATAAAAGTGTTAAAAACGATAGGGTCATAAAAACACTTAAGGTTGAATCAACATGTAAAAATCTGGTGTTGGCTAAATAAAATGGATGTAACCCTAAAAATATTACTGATAATATTGCCACATTTTCATCAAAAATATTTTTAACTAAATAATAAAGTGCTACTAAAAATAACAAATTCAAACAAACAAGTGGTGCTATAGCTGAAAAATTAACCAATGAAAAAGTATCAAAGGTATAAAGTTGTGGTTTAAAACCGTATTTAGCTGAATATAAATTAAAAAAGGTGTCCAAACTAAATCCTGAAAGCCACATAACAGTTACTCCCGGTTTTGGATCTTGATAGGTGGCAGGTAAATCGAATTTTTTAACCGCTTTATTAAATTCCATGGCTCTAGAAAACCAATGTTGGGCATCAACATTCATTAAAGTACTTCCTAATTTATAAAAACTGAAAAAAGCTATTACAACAAAAATTGCGATGTGTTTTATTTGCATTTGTATATATTCCAAAAAACTTTGTTTTTAAACGGTATGTTGTGTTCGTATTTACAATAGCTGTATTTTTCAGGAATATCTTTAGGAATGGCGGCAACAACATAATCAGGTGTCCAACCATTGGGAAGAACTTCTTGTTTGGAGTAGGTTTTACCTTTGAAAAAAGGTCTAAACGTTTGTTCCTTTGGAATGGCCACAACTTTTAAATTTTCAGCGTTTGGTTTGGTGTTTAAATACTTAGCTGCTTCGCTGTACAATGACCCCCAAGGAGCTTCTTCGGCCATTGCGGTGTAATGTGGTGCATAAGAAGCTGTGTTTATAAAAAGAGCTACTGTGACTATCAAAGCAACTGCCTCAAAATTTAATTTAAATTTATTTATAATATATTCCAATCCGTAGGCACTTATTATTGGTACCATTGGAAATAACGGTAATAAGTATCTTTCACTTTTTTGAAACACTAAAGCCATTTGAATTAAATAAAAGAAAATGAATAGGGAAGCGTAGTTATAAATTTTTTGTGGCTTTTCTTTTTGTTTATTGGTTGTAGTGGCTATTAGTGTTCCTAAGCCAACAAAAAAGAAAAATAATGAAAAAGTTGTAAACATTTTTGGAATGGAATTTACATAAACCATAAAACTTCCGTTGCCGTCGTTTTTTCCTTCCTCTGTAACAATTTGTGCTTCGTTAAACATTGAATTTAGTGTTTCGTAAGGGTTTACCCATAAAGCTGGAAACACAATAAAAATGGTGGCAAAACAAATTACAAACCAAAGTGCCACTGTTTTAATTAATTGCATAAAAGAGGTTTTGTTTAAAAATGTTTGAGTTAGTAACACAAAAGGAACAAATGCGAATAAATAAAATCCCTGCATTTTGGTTAAAAATGCTAGGCCACTACTAATAG
>CAYOCN010000116.1:0-1772 GCA_964402525.1 uncultured Candidatus Saccharibacteria bacterium
TATAAATGTAAGGGTTCCGGTGTAGGAGATATCGCCTTTTTGAGGCACAGAGCCTGTAATATCAAAATATGCTGTTCCGCTTTGTATTTTTTTATTTACGCGGTCAACCATTACATCCTCAAAAATTATATGCGTTGTGCTATTTATCGTTTTTTGCGTAAGTTTTCTATAAGTAGTTGCCGTTCTCTTGTAGGTGCCATTCATTATCCAATTGTTTTTTATAACAAATTTTTGTTGGTGTGTATCCCAACTTCCGAGTTCGGTATAAACAGAGTTACCATTTCCACTATGAGTAGAGCTGATAAGTGGTCCATCAAAACTTCCGGTGTAAGTATGACTTGACTCTAAACTTGCAGGAATAGCCCCTTCCCAGTTTGCTTTTACTGAATAACTCCAGGTGTAATCCCAGCTTTTTGCCCCACTCGTCAATGTTGCGGTAACGGTAGAATCTATCAGAGTAGTTTGGTTGAAGGCTGTTTTAAGAAGAGAAGATTCTTCCCCCGAAATCACTACGGAGGATTCAATAAAATTGGTAGCGCCACCATCGTCGGAAGCAAGTGAAGATCCAACGATTTCCGCCGCTTCATCAAAACTGGCGGGATTTATGCTGTCGGTACAAGAGCTAATGAACAATAAACTACCAATAGCAAGAAAGAAAATGGTTAGATTTTTCATATTCGTTGTGTTTTTGGGTATTAGAAAAAAGAATCTTTAAATAGATGCTAAGGTTTAAATTTCCTATCACAAAATTTCATTTTCTTACATGTGTTACTTCTTCTTGATGGAAAAATCTTAATATTTCCTTTAACCAATCAAGAATCAAAAATGAATCATCTGTTAATAATAGCTTCATAACTAAACGTCATTTAATCACAGTAAAGATAATTCAATACACAGAGAAACCTCTGTAAGGAAAAGGATATAAAAACGTAAGGAAAATACTTAAATTTGTGTAGGAGAAATATGACACAGAAGATGGTCAAACGCGTGGAAAGTTGTCAAAAATACGATACCTAAATTAACGGGAGTTCGATATAATATTTAGACCGTAAGGACTTATAGAAAAATAGAAAATATTCTAATTTTCTTAATTTACTATATGAAATATAGAATTTTATTTCATATAGTAAATTAAAATTAATATTAAAAAGTTTTACCTGCAGAACCTTTCAGGTGGGCTGCAAAGTGTATATCCTATAATTAGTTGGCAGTTACCTCTCCTGTTTCAAGGGTAATGGTGTACTCTAATCCATCAATGGTAAGCGTTGCTAGACCATTCCCGATAAATGTAAGCGTTCCGGTGTAGGAGAAATCGCCTTTTCGAGGGATAGAGCCTGTGATTTCAAAGCTTGCTGTTCCGCTTTGTATTTTCTTATTCACACGGTCTACGATTACATCCGCAAAAATAATATGTGTTGTGCTATTAATCGTTTTTTTGGTCAGTTTTCTTACGGTAGTTCCGGTTCTTTCGTAGGTGCCGTTCATTGTCCAAGTGTTACTTACAATAAATTCTTGTTGGTTGGTATTCCAAGTTCCGAGTTCGGTATAAACAGAGCTGCCACTTCCACTATGGGTAGAGCTGATAAGCGGTCCATCAAAACTTCCTGTATAAGTATGGCTTGACTCTAAACTTACAGGAATAGCCCCTTCCCAATTTGCTTTTAAAGTATAAGTCCAATTGTAGCTCAAGGAACGTGGACCACTGGTTAAGGCAACATCAACAGTAGAGTCGAGAAGTGTGGTTTGAGTTGCTCCAGTTTTCAGCAAAGTAG
>CAYOCN010000117.1:0-1746 GCA_964402525.1 uncultured Candidatus Saccharibacteria bacterium
CCCAACCGGTAAATTCTGTAACGTGACGAGTTGTATAAGATGGCTCTGCACGATACACAGGACCCACCATGAAGACTTTCTCGAGTCCAGCAGACATTGCAGCTTGTTTATAAAATTGTGGGGATTGGGCAAGGTAGGCCTTCTTACCAAAATAATCCACAGTAAAAACTTCAGCACCTGACTCACTGGCGGTACTCATAAATGAAGGGGTGTAAAGTTGAATGAAGTTGTTATCTGAAAAATATTTTCTAAAACCTTTTTCAAGTTCAGTCCAAACTTTAAAAATTGGGAGTTTTGATTGTTTACGTAAGTCGATCCAACGCCAGTCAAAACGAGTACTCATTTCAGTTTCTTCGCCGCCTTTTTCTACAACAACAGGAATAGGTAATTCTGGATCGGCAGTAGATAAAACTGTAATTTTTTTGGCTTGAACTTCAAAACCATTTGGGGCTTGTTTTTCTTCTTTGGCTAAACCCTCAATTTCAACAACAGATTCTAAAGTTAAAGTAGAAACTAAATCAAAAACTTCAACGTCTGATTTTAAAACTACAACCTGCACAATATTTGTAACATCACGAATAATTAAAAATTTGATACCACCTTGATTTCTAATAGTTTGAATAAAACCTTTTATGCAAACCTCTTGGCCTACTTTATGCTGTAAATCTTTTATATATGTACGATCCATAAAACCTCCTAAATTTAATCATTCTTTTTTACGTCTTTGACTATTATATCAACATAAACGTTATTATTGTACTCATTTCTTGATAATGTATAAACAATATCCACATTATCACCCAAAGATAAATCAAAACCTGCAGTTTTTTGCGCTTCCACACCACCAAACCACACCGCCTTATAGTAGCGCTCCCCATCGTAAAGTTTAATGCTCAAGTGACGACCATCTCTACCAATAATAGAACTGCTAGAAATTCCCACGTTTTTGCTTAAAAAAGTAGGTTCACTATTACCAAGACCAAAAGGTTTTAATTTTTCTACATCTTCCAATAAAGGCAAACCAACTAAATCTATAGGGATTTCAATATCCACATCCATTAGGGGTACAAAAATATCATCAGTAAATTTTTCGGATATTAACGCGGTTAAAGAACGTTGAAGCTCTTCTATATTTTCTTTTTTAATAGAAAATCCTGCAGCCATGGGGTGACCACCAATATTTTCAAAAAGTGGCTCAAAATTACGAAGCAACGAAATAATATCAATACCTGCAATTGATCTAACAGAACCTTTTCCATAACCATCGGATAAACTTATAACAATAGTTGGCCGATGGTATTTTTGGGAAATTTTGGAAGCAACAAGCCCAATAATTCCTTCATGATAATTTTCAGAACAAGAAAAAATAACCTTTGGAATTTCTGTTTCATTTTCCAAACCAGCAAGTGCGTACATTTCTAAAGTTTTAGCTTGTCTATCGATATTTACTTGATTTAATTTTTGAGCATATGCCAAAGCTTTTTCTGGATTGTCCTCAAGCAACAACAACAAAGAATCGGTAGCTTCAACTAAACGACCAGTAGCATTAAGACGTGGCCCTATAACCAAACCAATGTCGTAAGTTGATAAACTGGCTCGTTGTTTTCCTGAAACTTCCAACAATTTAGAAATTCCCACAGGTGGATTAGTGTTTAATACTTCCAAACCTTGCTTAACAAGCGATCTATTAACTCCTATAACAGGGTATAAATCGGTAATGATAGCTATGGCCACCACACTAATACT
>CAYOCN010000118.1:0-1745 GCA_964402525.1 uncultured Candidatus Saccharibacteria bacterium
ATTTTTAGTGGAAATTATAAACGAAGTCATTTCCTAAATGATAAATTAAGTTCATGAAATTAGTAATATTTCTAAAACCGCGAGCTCTTGCTTTTACTAATTGGAAAATGCTATTTAATCCTTCAGATACTGCATTTGTAACAGACGATTTCATCGAATTTAGCACTCCTATTTTATGATTGTTTATCATTTTTATAAATTTATCTATTGGCTTTAGAGCTAGTATTGATGCCTGTTCTATCCATTTTTCTAACATTGTTTCTTTTGCTTTATTTGGAATAGTCCATAATAAATCAAATTGTACTTTTGCTTGATAAGCCTTTACGGTATCAAGTGTTGAAGATTTTAAAAATTCTGATAATAATATTGTTTGTTTTGGGGTTAAATTATTTTCATTTTTAAGGAAAATATATTTTGTGTTTTTTAGTATTGAATTACTTGTTACTTCTTGCTTTCTTACATTATCTACTGCTTTGTTTAATGCCTTTTTTATATGAAATCTATCAAAATATAACTCGGCATGCGAAAAGTATGTTTTATGTCCCGAAATAAAACTTTTTGACATATCCATGCTTACTAGTTTTATATAATTCGGGTCTCCTGTTAGTACAAATAATTTTTCATAGAACTGTGCAAAAGTGGCTTCATCTCTACCTTCTACAACATATATGACGTTACTTGTTTCTAAATCGGTAAAAATAGTTACATAATTATGACCCTTTTTTTTTTTTTTTTCATCTACTCCTATTTTTGTCGTTTTTGAACAGTCTATTTGCTCTATGGATTTGCTAATATAGTGATGTATAACACGCCATAAATTATTATCAGGTTCTGCTAATTCTGTTGAAATAGCTGTTACCGACATTTCTCGTACTTTGTTCATTATCAGTTTGTCAAACTTAAAACTATAATGACTGTTTTGCCTTCCAAAAGGATGTTTAGAGATAACTTTTACACCATGTTCCAAACAATTTACACGAGGTATTTTAATATTTAGATAACATCGATAATCACATATATCTAAATGTCTCCATACTCGGTATGAACTATCATGTATTTTACATTCTTTGCCACAGTCGCTACATAAAAACTTAGTCCCTCTTTCATAATTTATAAATACATTAACTGATTTTGTTGGATGATGCACTTCTATTTTCTCTATTTTCCATGGTGCTTCAACCTCTAATATCTTTTCTAATGTCTCTAATAATCTATCCATAATTTCAACAGTTTTATTATCTGCAAAATTATATTTTAATCTAAATTTCCACTACTTTTGTCGAAGAACCAATTTAATACACATTTATATTTATATTGCGACCGATATCATTTTGGTAACCTATATTTTTTAAAATGTTAAAATTTAGCAAAAACAAGCCATTACTTATTGGCATCATTATTATTGCAATTATTACATTTGCACCACTTTTTAAAATCGGATTTGTTGTTGCTGACGACTTATGCGCTTTACTGATGGCTAAATGTAGCTATTGGGAATATGCATATTTAAGTGCTATCAATCAAGGTCGTTTCTTTTTTTTATTTACCACATGGGTTGGATTTTTGCCTTATTTTTATGATTCTATTGTTTGGACAAGATTTTTACAATTTCTTCCAATTGTTTTTATTTTCATGGGCTTTAATAAAGTAATTCCTTGTTATTTTAATAAAAAGAAAGCTGGCTTATTATTTCTTTTAATTTTTTTCGTTTTCTTTCAGTTAACAGCTAATTACAATATTTTTAT
>CAYOCN010000119.1:0-1683 GCA_964402525.1 uncultured Candidatus Saccharibacteria bacterium
AGCCCCAGAAATGGGGCTGAGTTTTAAAGTTTTTCCTCTAATTGCTTATCAAGTGGATATAACTTTTGAACACCATTTTCCAATTTGTAATAATAAAATAAGTAGGGAACAAGCAAACACAACAACAACAAACAAGCTATACAAACAAATATATTAAATTTAAACACCAAAGTAACAAGCAAAACCAAAGTAAATAAACCAACACTCATAGTTACAATTAAATGAATCAATCGTTCCATTTGAAAGTAATCTATAAATCTTTTATGGAAACGCAAAACATGTTTCCAATTAGTTTTAGGATCATCTTTTTTTAAAATGTCTAAAATTTCTTTTTGGTGGTTTTGTATAAGTTTATCCATGGTTTAAGTATAATGTAAAAATGAATACAAAGTATTTGGGTATATTACTTATAGGTATTGTTGTAATAACTGCATATCTAGGCGCCAAACTAAGTAAAATAGAAACCACACAAGCAAAAACAAGTGAAAAAGCATATGTAGAAGCAAATAATATGCAATATATCGACATGACAGCAAAGGCCGGATACTATCCAAAAGTTATCAATGCATTAGCCAACAAAAAAACTTTATTAAAAGTACATACATCCAACACGTTGGATTGTAGTTCCGCTTTAGTTATTCCAAGTATCAATTACAGAAAAAATTTACCTGTTAGTGGAACTACAGAAATAGAAATTCCACCCCAAAAAGCAGGAACTATTATAAAAGGTTCATGCTCTATGGGAATGTATACATTTAATATTTATTATGAATAAAAGTATGAAAAAAGAATTTTACGTACAAGGAATGCACTGTGCCGCTTGCGAACTATTAATTGAAGATAAATTAAATAAAATAAAAGGCGTGGAAAACGTTAAAGCTGACATAAAAACAGGAACTATTTGCATACACTCAACAGAAGAAATAAAACCCGAAAAATTATCAAAAATAGTGGAAGAACACGGCTATAAAATTTCCAATACAAAAGTAACAGAAGGAAAAAACACCAATTCCAACTTAATAAACGGATTTTTAATTGCTACAACAGTTTTTGGTGCATTTTTACTAATGCAAAAATTACAGATAATAAATCTTTTTAACCCCGAAGCAATAACACTTCCTTTTGTATTTTTTATTGGCGTGGTTGCGTCACTTTCAACCTGCATGGCCGTGGTAGGAGGATTAGTACTTTCAATATCTTCCAACTGTTCAAAAAACAAAAATCCCACACCACTAGTGGCTTTTCATTTATCGCGTTTAATTGGATTTTTTATGTTAGGTGGGATTTTGGGACTTTTGGGAGCAACTTTATCTTTAAACAACACCGCCTACTTTATTATGGATATTGTACTATTTGTGGTGATGGTAATAATGGGATTAAACCTATTAGAAATTTTTTCTTTTACAAATTACTTACAATTAAAAATGCCAAAATCCCTAGGACAAAAAGTTGTGGCTACCAGTAACAATAATGGAATTATTGCTGCCGGATTAACAGGAATTGCCACTTTTATTCTTCCATGTGGATTCACACAATCAATGCAAATGTATTCTTTAACCACGGGAAATTTTTTACAAGGTGCTTTAACCATGGGAACGTTTGCCCTTGGAACCTTGCCGATTTTAGGTTTAATAAGCTTTGTATCTCCATGTGTGCTTCCTTTAATTCCAGGCTATGTTTCAT
>CAYOCN010000120.1:0-1663 GCA_964402525.1 uncultured Candidatus Saccharibacteria bacterium
AAGGCCAGTATACCGAGTTGATTGATCTGGTAGCAAAAAGTGTTAGCAAGAGTCTTGATTTCTGGCTACATTTACTGGAAGGAAGTATTTAAATTACAAAGGAGGAAAATATGGAGCGTAAGGTTCGGATTGGTGATGCAGGTGCTATTTACGGACTAGGCCTGATTGGGGCAGCTATCTTTTTTATTTCTCAGGCTACCACCTTTTGGCTAGGAGTATTGGGATTTTTGAAAGCTATCATTTGGCCAGTTTTCATGGTTTATGGACTATTTAATTTCCTGATTAAATAAAGATGGATTTTTGGGAAATACTTCTTCAAATCTTGCCTTTATCTCTCCTGTTCCTAAGTCCAATCTTAGTTAGTGCCGGTGACAGAAAAACCATTCAAAAAATAGCTAGGGATAATCTTTGGTGGAATGTTAGCATCAAACGAATCGATAAATACAAAGCAAACAGAACTTATGAAGTTTCTTGTCAGGGTATGGACGGTAGATGGTTCTCACGAGTTTGTAATTTTGCTAAAACCGGGATCGAGTGGAGGTAAAATGACGGTTGAGAAAAAGATAGTCGCATGGGAAACGGTGATGACTGTTTTGGTGGTACTCATGATTTGTTCTACCCTTTTCTTTGTATTTTCTATAAATACTGATTTTGCTTCAGATTTAGCCACAGAAATTGTTATATTGTTACCAATGTTCCCATTCATGCTTTTTTTATTAATCTACTTTATTATGCCACAACCGTTTAAGAATCTTCTGTTAAAAGCTAAAGATATTCTCAGTAAAAAAGATTACTTTTATTTCAGCTTTGATCTATCGAAAGTAAAGGTAGGTACTGATTTTCTGAGTATTTCTACCAAACATGAGAAGGAGCTGCGGGAACATCTCAATGCATCCTTGTTAGAAGTTAACTTGGAAGAACAAGAAAATTTACATCGGGAAAGAAAAAAGAAAACCAAATTTGCAAGATGGGTACTTTTCTTAAATGTTGGAACATGGAGTACTTATATTTTAATGTTCATTTTAGGTAAGTCAGAGAACCAATTTGGGGAAAAATTATTTTTTTTATTTCCTACATTATTTGGTTTATTGCTGCTCTTTTTATATCTACGCTACTCCTATAATACCTATATTCTGCTTCAGTTTAATAAAAAAATTAACCAAATTCAGGAGACATCTGGATTATCATACTTAGAAATCAGAGATATTTATGAGTAAAAAAGAGAAAGAGGTCTAGTATGAAGAAGATTGGACTATTAACCAAGCTAAAAGAGCTGCTATCCTTTTTGAAAAATACCCCCTCTTAAAATCAGTTTATAAATTAACCATTACCTTTAGAAATATTTATAAAAATACTTCTAAACCCATTGCTCTGAATAGATTTATTGAGTGGAAAGAAAAAGTGATTGCTATGAACATAGATGAATTTAACACCGTGGTTAACTCTATTGAATATCACTTAGATAACATCCTTAATTTCTTCGATAATAGAAGCACTAACGCTAATGCTGAATCTTTCAACTCTAAAATAAAAGACTTTAGAGCTAACTTAAGGGGTGTTACAGATGTGAGATTCTTCCTCTTTAGATTGCAAAAATTATTCGCCTGATGTGCTTACTCACCAGTTTTTAAATGTGATCCTAAATTATTCTTATAAAAATCCT
>CAYOCN010000121.1:0-1662 GCA_964402525.1 uncultured Candidatus Saccharibacteria bacterium
GGGGTTTTAAACCAACAACTAAAACAACCAATACAATGATGAATATTTTTATCAGCTAAATAAATAATTTCAGTTTCTGCCCCTGCTTGTTGCATGCCTTTTAATAGTGATTGCAATATGCGTTCGGTACATCCAGAGACGCCACGAGGTGATGCATTAATTGCTAAAACTTTCATAAGTTGTTCTCGCTAGATTTTTTATATATCCAACCAGGCTGCCAATTCCAATTGGCTGCTAATAAATCTTCAAAAGGTGTTTTATTAAATAAATGCTCTAAAGTGTAGTAAACCGCACGATGTCCAATAACTAATATCTGTTTGTTTGGCAAGTTTTCAATAACATTTGAAATTCTGTCCACTGCCTCTAATAAACTCTCACCTCCTGGAAATGGTTTATTGACATATATGGTCATCGTAAATGATTTATTGTAAAAATCAAAATAATTATATTAGAATCCAATCTATATGAAAGATTTCAAACTAACATCAGAAGAAATTAAATTATTAAGAATTACCCATAAAGCCACCAAAGAAAAATGGGCCGCTGATAGAATCAAAACAATAATTGCTCTCGGAAGCGGTAAGTGGAGCCTGGAAGAGGTTTCAGAAATATTATTGCTAGATGAAGAGACTTTACGTAACTATATCAAGCTTTTCGAACAAGGTGGGGTTGAAGAATTAACTCAAAGACATCACAAAGGAAGTGTCGCTAAATTATCTGCACAAGAGCTACAGGAATTAAAGAAGCACCTATCCGAAGTTACTTATTGCACTGGAGCATCCATTGTAACTCATATTAAAAAAATATATAACGTTAAATATTCCATTACTGGAATAACTAAATTATTACATAGATTAGGTTTTGTGTATAAAAAGCCTGATATTACTCCCGGAAAAGTTGACCTGGTAAAACAATTAACATTTCTTCAAAAATTTGAAGAACTTCGTCGTAGTGGGTATCCAATTTATTCAATGGACGGTTGTCATCCACAACATAATTCCCTTCCTCAATATGGATGGATCTTAAAAGGTCATACAAAAACACTGCTAAGCAATACCGGTAGGAAAAGAATCAATATACAGGGAGCGGTAAATCTAAACACTTATAAGTTAATCTCAACTGTACATGAAACTCTGGACAAGCAATCTACAATAGAAATACTAAAAAAAATTGAAAAACAAGAAAAAACCTCAGCTAAAATTTATGTGTTAATAGATAATGCTGGTTATTATCATGCAAAAATAGTTAAGGATTATTTGCAAAACTCAAGAATAGAGCTGGTATTTCTACCACCATATTCCCCAAACTTAAGTCTAATTGAGCGAATTTGGAGGTATTTTAAAAAATCTGTTCTTTACAATAAATATTATCCAACATTTAAAGAATTTACCAAAGCGGTTATGGATTTTTTACAACAGAATCATCGTAGTAATTTTAAAAAATTGTTGGTAGAAAAGTTTCATTTTTCTCGGCCCAATACTTCAATGTTGAAATTGAATACTTGCTGAGTTTTAAATTTTTTTACCTAAAAATGAGGTGTAATGACCATATGGTCATCGTAAATGATTTATCGGTATTTTAGTTTTCGCCCCCTTTATAAAGGGGGCGGCTTTTAGCGTTTTTTACTAAAAGCGGGGGATTTAAAAATCTCCCCGCTTGCAT
>CAYOCN010000122.1:0-1645 GCA_964402525.1 uncultured Candidatus Saccharibacteria bacterium
CGTTCAACACCGTTCATAATCAAACTGCGTGCCTGGTTTAGATTATGATCTAAATGTTAGCAACAGTTTATTTCTTTATCAGAGTAAATATTCCACAACCATTTCGGCAACCAAAGTTAGATGTGACATTATCCATTGTCAATTCAACATTTTCAAAAAAGTCACCATTATCATTTACGTACGAAAATGATTTAATATCAAAATTCTTAGATAAAATACTTATCAGGTAACGGACAGAAAATACACGGTGGGCATTAAACTCAATCCTTTGAGGACCAATTGGTACCGAAAAATAGAAACACCCTCCATCTTTTAATATTTTGGTAATATTATCTAAGGCTTTTAAATAACCCCAATAATCAATAGGGTCATTATACCTTCCAAGTCCAAAATGTTCTATCGCGTGTAATGAAGAAATTGAATCACAATAATTAACCAAGTCTGGCGGAAGTTCCATTAAATTAGCTTTCCTGAAAATAATATTTTTTACGTTGCTATTAATGTCGCGAATATCAATCAACTCTATTTCTCTATAAGAGGCAACGTGGGCAATAAATCCATCTGTCCTTGAACCAATATCCAAATGCTTTATAGGCAAAGCCAAATTAATTAATCTCGCAACATATAGGTCTTGGTGAAAGTAATGTCCAGTCATAACGCCACCTTGATCATATTTGTCTGTAAGAATGGGGTACAATGAAGTAATACTGAAGGTGCTGTCTGTTCCCTTTTGTTTTTTGAATTCTTCTAAATCTGTATTAAACCAGTCATTTTTTTTGTCTCTAATAGCTTTCAGAAACTTTCTTGCGTCAAAACCATAAAACACTAAAGTCCAGTAAACTTTTCTTAAAATTGATTTCATTTCTTTTTTATTAAATTGTTGCTGACGTTTTGCGGACTTGAACAGGAGCTGGTAATTGGTACACGAATTTGCACCGCCAGCAGAATGCTCTTTCAAAGGTAAAATGCTTAAGTGGTTTTCCAATGCAAGCTACTGTTTAAGACCGCTGTTATGGGGCGTATTATTCTCTTTTATAGTTGTATTTTGTCCAATTTTTTTAAAGTCAATAGATTAATTGTCCAAAAAACTGCGAAGGCAATTATTCCTGTTGTTGACTCTGCTATTAACTCACTCATACCAAGATTTGTTCCCCATAATACTAAACCGAATGCTAATCCAGAAACAATACAAAGGAGTCCTGTAAATTGGATTAGAGTTAGTCTCAGTACCTTTTTGTCAGATTTGAATTTTTTCCAAAAGGGAAGTGTCAGTGTATATTGGATTAACATTGTAATAATTATCGCAAATGGGACAAAGTATTTAAAGAATCCATTGTCAGGATTTCTAAACCCATCTCCGTTGTAAAAAAGTATATTGTATAATACTAAAAGTCCAAGTACTGTCAATATACCCAAAATGGTCGGTAATATTGTTTTAAAAATTTTTGTTTTCATTTTATTTTGTTTTTAATTGTTTTTAAAGCGGTCAATTGTTTTGTTTGTTTTAAAATGGTCAATTATTTTATTGTTTTGGTCGGTTTGTAATCTTTTTATGTGCCCCATAACTCTGTTATCTATGCGCCCCATAATCTTCACAGGTATATATAGCCGGAGAGAATTGAGTTAGGCTTGTGCACTTTTCAGT
>CAYOCN010000123.1:0-1602 GCA_964402525.1 uncultured Candidatus Saccharibacteria bacterium
CTTGTGCTATAGAAGATGCCGGTTGGGAGATAAAAGATTGCATCATGTGGATCTACGGGTGTTTATCAGAAGATACTGAAATATTAACATTAAATGGGTGGGAAAAATATAATAAAAATATTACTAATAATCCTATATTGTGTTATAATTTAGAGACAGATACATTTGTATTTGATAAACCACAAAGGAGTTTTATTTATGAAAACAAATATCCCGCTTACCAAATACACTCAGATAATACAAACCAAATTGTCTCCAGAGGACATCGTTGTATCATTGAACAAAATGGAAGAAAAGTATTTTCCACTTCAGAAACACTCAAACAGAAAGAGAGTGTACCCTTTTTGGAAAGTTTGCACGATTTGCCAGAAAGTATACCCAACTTATACGAGGGAACAAGCATTTCGAAACAAGACTTGCTCAAAACCGTGTACCTTCAAGAGTATAAGCAAAAACAAAAAAGGGAAAACAATACCTATAGAGAAAAGAACTGGCATAAAAATAATAAAGTGTGCTGTTTGCGGGAAGGAAGTAGCAAAACCAAAAGCGTGGTTAAAAGGAGTAAAAAACCCAACATGTTCCTATCATTGCAATGGTATTTTGCGTGGAAAAGAATTAAAGAAACATGCTGGGAAAGGGAGAGCAAACTGGACATTAAAAAGCAAACTCGCATTGAAGAAAAGAATGACAGGAAAAAACAATCCTTCATGGAAAGGAGGAATTACATATATAAGAAGCAAAGGATATTATTGTCTAGGGTTTTCAATAAAATATGTAAAATGTCCAAAAAAATACTTAAAGATGGCACGAAAAGATGGATTTATTGCGGAACACAGGTTAATAATGGCTCAATCATTGAAAAGAGTTTTAACTTGCATAGAAGTAGTACATCATATAAACCACAAACCAAACGACAACAGATTAGAAAACTTAATGTTATTCAAAAACAACCGGGAACACAGATTATACGAATCACGACAGCAAAAGTAACTGAAATACAATATAATGGTCTTGTTTGGTGTGTTCAAGTACCACAAGGAAGTTTTGTAGCTAGAAGAAAAAGTAAAATATTTATAACAGGTAACAGTGGGTTCCCTAAGTCACTAGACATTGGAAAAGCTATAGATAAGAAATTAGGTAATAAAAGGGAAGATTCTAATTATTATGTAGCTCCTGATGGTAAATTTAGAGATTTTAAGAATCATAAACTCAATGCCGAAATAAGAAACAAAGAAACTAAATATGGTTATCAAACTAGTGGATTTATACCTAAAACCAAAGGTAATTCTAAGTATGAAGGAATGGGGACTAGTTTAAAACCTGGATATGAACCAATTATCCTAGCAAGAAAACCAGTTGAAGGTACTATAGTTGATAATGTTTTAAAGTATGGAACAGGTGGAATTAATATAGATAAGTGTAGAGTGGAGTATGATAATTCCTCTGAAAACTTTGGTAAAGCAAATTCTAATTATGATAAATCAGGTGGTTTTGGATTTTATAAAGGTGCTAAAAAACAAATAAGATCAGTTCCTAAAAGTGAGGGAAGATTTCCAGCTAACTTGATTCATGATGGAAGTAAAGAAGTACTAGAACTGTTTC
>CAYOCN010000124.1:0-1582 GCA_964402525.1 uncultured Candidatus Saccharibacteria bacterium
ATTAATATCAGTTTTAATTATTTCAGCAGTAACTTTGGCATTAGTTACATCAATTACCACAATAGCCATTGGAGAAGGTCAATCATCGGTTACTACTTTACAGGGAGAAGATACCTACAATTTTGTAGAAACCTGCGCAGAAGACGCCCTAATGAAAATGAACGCTAGTAATTCGTATACCGGTGGAACCACCACTACACCTACAGGTACCTGTAGCATCACAATTTCAAAAAATGGAAACGATTGGACTATTACCGCAACAAATACCACTAACACTCATCACAAAAAAACTATTGAAGTAAAAGCCACTAGAGGCACCATAATAACCATAACCTCATGGAAAGAAATCTAGAAATATTGACACAATCAGCATTGCTACATACACTTATAGTATGAAACTGCCCACTCAAAATAATAATAAAAATTCCGTGAGTTCTAAAGGTTTTACACTTGTAGAGTTGTTGTTAGTGATTGTTATAATATCAACTCTTGCAACAACTGTATTTGTAGCACTAAATCCATCAAAAAGAATTAAAGATTCCAAAGATAGTAGAAGAACAGCTGATATTGATTCTGTATTAACCGCAATTCATTCATCTATTGTAGATAACAAAGGTGCCTTACCAACGGGATTAACCGCAGGAATGGCTGAAGCACAATTAGGAACAGACTTAACCGGATGTGCCTTAGCAACAAACGGATGCGCTGCCACTGCAACAGCTTGCTTAGATTTATCAGGTGCCACTGTACTTGGAAAATATCTTAAATCAATACCAGTGGATCCAGATGGAACCGCAGGTAAAACAGGTTATTCCGTGGTAGTTGATGCAAACAGTATCGTAACTGTAAAAGCATGCAACGCTGAGGGTGGAACAAATATCTCGGTTTCCAGATAAAATATGCTAGGAAAAAACAACAAAATTGTTTTGTATTTAACAACAGATTTGGTGTCCATTTATGTAAAGGAAGAGTCAGATCCTTTAGTAATAACACTAGATGAAAGTGTGGTTAAATACACAGAAGTAATTGATAAATTACTTTTTGAAAAACAAATAAAACAACTCATAGTTTCAAATAAATTACTCAAAAAAAGAATAACAGTAGTAGTTGGAGAAGATTTAACCTTCTATAAAAAGGTACCTTTAACGCCAAAAACAGACTCACAAAAAATAATAGGAGAATTTTTAGACACATTACCTATGGAAAAAGAAAACCTCATACACAAATTAATTAGCGATAAAACCAACACAATTGTCTATGCAACTAACAAATCCTACATCCAAACTGTAATGAATGGAATAAAAAGTGCAGGATGCAAAGTTGGTAGCGTAATACCTTTAATTTTAATAACAGATAAGGAACTTACTCCAGCTACAACTAGAAAATTATTTAAATTCGTTACCTCAGATCCCAAATCACTAAACCAAATAGCCTTTATAAATGAAAAAAAATCTAAAGGTTTATTAGTGGCTTTTACAGTGAGTATTCTTTTAATAGCAGCTATTGGAACATTACTATACTTACAAATAATTCCAAATAACGTGGAAAAGGAATTATTTAGAATAATAGATCCCCTACTTTA
>CAYOCN010000125.1:0-1560 GCA_964402525.1 uncultured Candidatus Saccharibacteria bacterium
CTGTTTTATTTTTTTTCCAAGCCAATTCTGTGCTTCAATTTGTGGAAAATTTCCACCAACTTGTAACATGGATACAGATGTTTTTTTAACTTGTTTAGAATATATGTCTGATAAATCCATTTTTTTATAAATTGTTCAAAATTAAAGACTTACAAAAACATAAATGTTAATTTTGTAAGTTGTTGATAATCAAAATATTATAGAGTTGCTGCTTGAAAATGCATCCAATCGTAGTTTCTGGCTCTTCCCAAACTGATCCAGCCTTCAGATTCAACTATTTTCCAACAATCTTCATATTCTTTTTTACCAAAAGAGGCTTTATCTTTACCCCATCTTAGCTGATTGTTGTCTGGATCTAAATCAACAGCAGCACCCCAAGAATGAATAGACCATGCAGAACCACCACGCATCTTTCTGACATTTAAACAGCCACCAAAGATGTCTAATCTTAATCGAGTAATTTCTTTTTGCCCATATGTGCTCAAAGTTTTTTCAAATATTGTATATAAAGATTTAGTACACTTTTGATGACATGTAATCTTGCTCAAAGATACGTTTTTATCCCAAGCAATTTTTAATTTATATGGAACATCCAATTTTGTTTGGTTTTCGCCAACTGGTCCATAAAAATTTACCATAGAATTATAGTTTTGTTTAGGCCATTTTTGTGAAAGTGGTGTATTACTACTGACAGTAGTTACGAACTTCCAAGTTTTAGGACCAACGACACCATCGGGCTTTAAACCGTTTTTGGTTTGAAATTTTAATGTTTCTCTTTCAGTTTCAGGACCAAACGCACCATCAACGTATGGGATCTTATAACCAGCAGATTGTAAAAACAATTGCCATTGTTTTACTTCTTCGCCAAAATCCCCTCTTTCTAATACTTTCATGTTATTTGTCATAACTTAAAGCCCATTCTATAGGAGCATATGACGGATCATCTTTATAAATTTCGGCATATTTCATAGTTTGTTCTGTGATAACCTTTTCGTCTATTTTTTCAATACTTTTAACTGTTTCAGATGAAACATTAGAAGAACTACTGTACTTTAAATCGACAACAGCTTGAACACCTAAATATGCTGCAATAATAACGGCCAAAACTTCGATTGTTTTAGTAAAAATAGTCACATAACCACTTATCAATTCTGTTCCATTTTGTGGAAGTAAAAACAATATTCCAACACTTGCAAAATAAAAAAAACAAAGACCTAAAAAGGAAGTAAAAACAATAAAAAACTTTCTAGAAGCAAAGTGATTAATTCGCTTCATTTCTTCTCTAACTGGTAGTGGAGTATTTGGCGGCACAACACCAGTATTTAAAAAAGCATATATATTTTTAAAGGTATTGGT
Source organism: uncultured Candidatus Saccharibacteria bacterium (assembly GCA_964402525.1). Taxonomy (GTDB): domain Bacteria; phylum Patescibacteriota; class WWE3; order UBA101185; family UBA10185; genus CAYOCN01. The sequence goes on from CAYOCN010000125.1 coordinate 1,357, forward strand.
GACTGCGTTCCACATAGTTTATAAAAATATCCAAACTAAAAATGCAAATAAAGCTGCACCACCAACAGGAATTCCTAAATTATAAGGAGGTGGTGCAAGATTCATAAACTGTAGTCCAAGCAAAACCCCACCAGCAGCGGCAATAATTGCTGCAATGATCTTTAATCTATGATAACGCTTAACAGCACTATTATATTTCTCCAT
>CAYOCN010000126.1:0-1546 GCA_964402525.1 uncultured Candidatus Saccharibacteria bacterium
GAAATTAGAGCCCATAATAAATGCCGCCAAGACAATAAAAACACATTGGGATGGTGTTGTGGCTTGGAAGAGAAGCAGCATAACTAATGGCATTTTAGAAGGGTTAAACAGTATAGTTCAAGCAGCTAAAAGAAAAGCTCGTGGATACAAATTTAAGCATTTTAAAACTATCTGTTATATGTTAACAGGTGGTCTCAATTTAAAAAAAGTAAATCCATATTTACCCAGGGCTACCTCATCAAAATTTAGTCATTAAAATAGTATCCATAAAGCCATAGTCCCAACCAGCCATTTTCCGCATTCCTTTTAGACTGATTCTTGGATTATTTTTTTTAATTATTTGCAACAAATTTAATACTGCTTTTTTTATAATTGCTATATTTCTTGGGGCGTTTCCTTTGCGTATTCTACACTGGTCATCATTAAATGAAACATCTAAAACCCAATGTAATTTATTTTCTATCCCCCAATGCATTCGTACAGCGCTTAATAATTTGCTAGGATCAGCATTTAAACTACTTATATAATGACGCGTTTCCATCGTAGCTCCTTTTTTGGTTTCACGTTTACTCTTTATCTCAACTATACTGTTCAATTCTTTCCATTTAGGATGGGCCTCTTTTAACCAGCTAATGTCTGATGTTACAGTGCATTCACGAGTTTCAATTCTTCCGTGTCCTTTATCATATTCTACTGCAGTATCAAAATTCATTTTTTTAGGTTTTGTTTTAAACAATAAACTTATATCTTCCTTTAATGATTCCTGGTTCCCTTTTAGCCCAATTACATAATCTGCTTTTTTTTCAACTATTTTTTCTACTATTTTTGTTTGACAACCCATAGCATCAATTGTTACAACGGAATTAGTTAAATCTAATAATTCCAATAATTCAGGAATAGCCGTTATCTCATTACTTTTTTCCGAAGTTTTTAATTGACCTAATACAATCCCCAATTCTCCAACAAATGCGCTCACTAAGTGCATCGGCCTAAGATCTCCATCAAAGCTTCTTTTCGAGGTTTTTCCGTCAATCGCTACCACCTTTTCCGATAAGTCTAACTGAAAACTTTGCACCCAGTTGATAAAACATTTTTCAAAAATTTCTGGGTTTAATGCTCGAAAAAATCTCCTTAAAGTATCATCGCTTGGGACTCCATTTTTATACAAAAATATTTTCTTAAATATTCAAGTTTTGTTTTGCCAAAAAGTTCTAAATCATCCCAACTGTCGCAACCAGCTATCATTCCACAAAAAGTTACTAATAAAATTTCTTCTACACTGTGTAACTTACTTCTATCAATTCTATGATCAGGTATCTCTTTAAAAAAATCTATAAAATCAATTCGTTGTCTTTGCATCTTAAGCTCCAATTATGTTTTTATTGAAGCTTAAAATTTTACTACTTTTTATCTTTGTCAACTAAATTTTGATGAGGTAGCCCTGAATAGTGTAAAGAAAAATTTCCTCTATTTTTTATTTGTGTTATAATGCCATTAGCCTTGGTTTGTATTTATATACTACTTCTGTTTCTTTTTTCGGTTATTG
>CAYOCN010000127.1:0-1533 GCA_964402525.1 uncultured Candidatus Saccharibacteria bacterium
GGCAAAACACTATCCTGAAATGTTAACCCCATTATTAACCCAGCCAAAACCATTTGTGCCAATGAGTGATTTTAGCGAAAACTTTGAAGAATATGCTAATTAATACCTGCTGCGGATATGAAAGCGAAATATCCTACGACCTATGTCCTGAATGCCACGAGCATTGCGATTGGGAAGATTTAGATGAAGATGAGTTGGAAGCTGACAGGCAAACCGAAAACCAAATAGAAGAAGAATTAATTAACAAACACCAAAAATAAAAACTATGAAAATTACATTTGAATTAAGTGGAGTAACTGCATCCATTGAAGATTTAGACGAAGAATTTAACGGAATTCATCAAGCATTAGAAATATGCGTAAGCGTTTTAAGGGCTGCTGGATATCAAGAAGAATCAATTAAAAAAGGTATTAAACAATTAAATCAAGAATTAAACAATTAAAAAATGATAGTATTAAATCTAAAAAAAGAGGACATCAAATTTACTGCACACAAAAACGGAAATCACTACGCTACCATAGTTGTAGAGAAACGCAAAGAGTTAGATAAGTTTGAAAACACACACACAGTTTATAACGGACAAACCGCAACTGAAAGGGCAGAAAAAGCTAAAAAGGAATATTGCGGAAATGGTAAAGAGTATGTTTGGGAGGCAAAGAAAGAATTTGCTAAAAACCAACAAGAATTAGAAGATGCTGAAGATTTGCCATTTTAGGTAAATTAGATTATCTTTGTAAAAGAATGTAAGAGATTCTATTCAAAACTCATTGCCCGAAGATGCGTTGGTACTCTTACTACCAGCAATTCCGAGGGCTTTTTTATTTTATGTCAAAAGACACATTTTACTTTTCACACGACTATAATAGTCGGAATGATGAAAAGATTAAATTCCTTCTACGAAAACACGGATTTATTGGTTATGGTTTATTTTGGGCAATCATAGAAGATTTATACAATAATGCGAACGCATTGCGAACGGATTACGAAGGCATTGCGTACGATTTTAGAGTTGATGTTTTATTAATAGAAAGCATTATAAAGGACTTTGATTTATTTGTATTTGAAGGAGATACATTTGGCAGTTTATCAGTACAAAAACGAATAGATGAACGAGATAGTAAAAGCGTAAAGGCAAGAGAATCAGCACATAAGAGATGGACTAATGCGAACGCAATGCAATCGCAATGCGAAGGCAATGCTATAAAGGAAAGTAAAGGAAAGGAAATAAAGGAAAGTAAAGTAAATAAAAGGAAAGTAGTAGGCACTACCCTTTTCGTAGATAGTGATGTAAATACTATTGAAAAATTTGAACAATCATTTATTGGAACTCAATATGAAATTGCTAACTTCAATTACTATTTTGAGGTCATTAAAAATTGGTCCGATTCTAAAGGAGAAAAAAAGAAGGATTGGATAGCCACCGCAAAAAATTGGATGGCTAGAGATTTAACGGAAGGAAAATTAATAGATAAAAATTATAACCCAAATGCAAAACGAACTAATCCAAATCAGCAACTCTCTTATGCTGAACGA
>CAYOCN010000128.1:0-1524 GCA_964402525.1 uncultured Candidatus Saccharibacteria bacterium
GAACGGAACAATAAAAACTAAAACAGATAAAGGATTCGGATTCATTTCACGTGAAGGAGAAACTAAAGATCTTTTCTTTCACTCTAATGATTTAATTGATGTAACTTTTGATGAACTTCAAATAGGCGCACAAGTAACATTTGATATTGTGGTTGGTGACAAAGGTCCCAGCGCAAAGAATGTTAAACTCGCTTAACATCGTTGATTAATCAACACAAAAGAAGCCTCGCTTATGCGGGGCTTTTTTAGTTTTATAGAATAATATTCACATCTGGGGAAAGACTCTTTTTAATAACATCTAAATCTTGTGTGGAATAACTATTTCCAGATAAATCAAGGGTTTTTAACTTTTTAAGATTTCCAAGTTCGTTAGGTAAACCTGTTAAATTATTGTTGGACAGATCCAACACTTCTAAATTTGAAAGTTGCCCTACCTCAGCAGGAACACCCGTCATTAAATTATTGGAAGCATTAAGAACTTTTAATTTCTTTAAACCTTGAATTTCTGAAGGCAACGCGCCACTAATATTATTATTAGAAATATTTAATAAAACTAGATCGAATAGCAGCATGGACATTACTTTTTACCATATTAGCTTTTTTTGTTAGTGGCTATGGAATGACTAAGGGCATCATAAGTCCTGAAGTTGCTTCTCTACTTCATAAAACAATATTACCTACGTTAGGAACTTTAGCGTTCACCATTCACACCAGTTTTGCAATAAGACTTGCATTTAACAGATGGGGAATTTGGAATAAATTTACAAAAATAATGTTATTTTCAACTTACGCTGCTATGTTACTTGGATTTGCATATGTAACTCTTTTTTACACACGTAAACCTATTGTTCAAAAGCAACCTACAAAAGCTGTGGTTGTAAACGAAGTAAAACCAGGGGAAGTTACACCACCCACACCAGTCTCTCCTGTTGCAGTAGAACCTCAAGTTAAACCTGTGGAAACTCCCGTGATTGCAGATACCACTCCTAAAATAGGAGTATTCACTGCAGAAGAATTAGCCAAATATAACGGCAAAAATGGTATGGCATCTTATGTAGCAATTGATGGAGTTGTTTACGATGTATCTTCTACATTTAAAAGTGGTAAACACCAAGGCTATACTGCCGGCCAAGATTTATCTGATGCCTTCCATTCACAGCATGCTGAATCAATACTAAAGAGATTTAATGTTGTAGGAGCATTTTAAATGCCCTTTACCACAATCTCAGAAATAAAGCAGTAATAATTCAGCTTGAAAAATGTAGCAAAAAGGTTATACTCAGGGTAGAAAGTGGGTTTAATATGAAGCTGGTTATAAAACAATCCAACTCTGCCCTACTTGCTGGCTTAGGCTCGGTATATATTATTTTCGGGTTCTTTTTCACTGCTACTCTATTTTTATTCTTCAAAGTCGTTCATATTTTTACAAATACGCCTGTATTAGTAACCATAACGTTACTCATATTATTAGGAGGGGTGTTTTTTGGAATATGCATGGCCTACATTATGAGATTACAATGGCGA
>CAYOCN010000129.1:0-478 GCA_964402525.1 uncultured Candidatus Saccharibacteria bacterium
CACAAACCATGGCTTGGATTATGGATGAGTATCAAAGAATTAATGGTTTCTCTCCGGCTGTTGTTACTGGTAAACCACTTGGATTATTTGGTGCTCCTGGCAGAGAAGAAGCAACAGGACAAGGTGGTTTTTATGTTTTAGAAGAAGCAATAAGAAAACTTTCTTTGGATCCTTTTGAAACAAGAATAATTGTTCATGGTTTTGGAAATGTTGGGCATAATTTTGCAAATCTTGCCTATGATGCTGGTTATAAAATAGTTGGAATTGCTGATTCAAAAGGTGGAATATATAGCGAGGCTGGGCTTGATCCAAGAAGAGTTATGCTTGTAAAAAAAGAACATGGTTCTGTTATTAATTATGATGGAGTTGAAAAGGTTGGAATTAGCGCTATTTTAGAAAAAGATTGTGATGTTTTGGTTCCTGCTGCTCTTGAAAATATTATTGATGATAAAAATGCAAAAAATATTAAATCAAGAAT
>CAYOCN010000129.1:488-1514 GCA_964402525.1 uncultured Candidatus Saccharibacteria bacterium
CAAGAATTGTTTTAGAGCTTGCAAACGGCCCAACAACACCAGAAGCTGACAAGATTTTGTGGGACAATAAAATATATGTTATTCCAGATGTTTTGGCGAACGCGGGCGGTGTTACTGTTAGTTATTTTGAGTGGAAACAAAATTTAATGAAAGAAAAGTGGAGCAAACAACAAGTTTTGGAAAAACTTGAACCAATAATGAGATATGCTTTTTTAGATATATGGCAAACACACTTAGAATATAGTGTTGATCTTAGAACTTCAGCGTTTATGTCTGCAATAAACAGAATTATGCAAGCAATAAAAAATAAAAAACACGCTAATTAGTGTTTTGTTTTTAATTTCTTTAAAGTGTTGTATAATAAAAACACTATGGAGGATCAAAGCACTCAATTTTTAAACCCTTCTCACATATTAAGTCAAATAAATATTGAAGCTGGTTCTTATATTGGAGATTTGGGGTGTGGAACAGGTTATATGTCTTTTGCGGCAGCAAGAATAATTGGAGAAAAAGGAATGGTTTTTGCGGTTGATGTTCAAAAATCTGTTTTAGAACAAGTTAAAAGAGAGGCCAAACTTGAAGGTATAAACAATATTGAAACAATATGGTCTGACATAGAGTCTGTTGGAGCAACAAGGATTGCTGAGCAGTCCCTTGATGTTGTATTGTTGGTAAACACGCTTTTTCTTGTTAAAGATAAAAACTCAGTTGTGCTTGAGGCAAAAAGATTAATAAAACAAGGAGGAAGGCTTTTGGTGGTTGAGTGGCTTCCAGGAGATTCAAGTATAGGGCCTCCATCAGAAAAAAGAGTTAATTTGGCTAGTATTAAAGAAATTGTGGAAAACCAAGATTTTAAATATGCTAATGAAATTTTAGCTGGAAAGTATCATTTTGGAGTAATTTTTGTAAGTAATTAATATTTTTATAAAGTATGTTTACTCAGTTGGCTCATCTTTTTTCATCAAAATATCTTTTTAGTCGGTCTCTTGGCCCTTACCAATCTAATTTGGCTTATTTGTTTGTGGG